>DATCZH010000096.1:0-12906 GCA_036526015.1 Sulfuricaulis sp. | reverse complement strand
TCGGTTCCAGCCGTGCGCACCGTGACCGGCTCGTAGCCGCGACCGCGATTGACCTTGAGCTCCATGTTCAGCATCCCGTCCTTGGTCAGGGTCGCGATCACGTGCTTCGGATCTACGACTTCGACGTCGTGTTCCAGCTGGATGTCGCCGGCCGTGACGATACCGGGCCCCTTCTTGGCGAGTGTCAGCGTGACTTCCTCGCGGCCGTGCATGCGCAGGGCCACCGTCTTCAGGTTGAGGAGGATTTCAATTACGTCTTCTTGCACGCCTTCAATAGTGGAATATTCATGCAGTACCCCTTCGATCTTCACCTCGGTTATGGCACTGCCCGGCATAGAAGACAGCAGAATACGCCGGAGCGCATTGCCGAGTGTATAGCCGAAACCGCGTTCGAGCGGCTCGAGCGTGATTTTCGCATGCGTGGGGGTAAGCGTCTGCACATCCACCAGACGAGGCTTCAGGAATTCGGTTGCAGAACTCTGCATGAGAGTGTCCTCAGTAAAAAGATACGGATTACGTTACTTTGAATAAAGCGCCACGACGAGACTTTCGTTGATGTCCGACGGCAAGTCTGTGCGTTCCGGCACGCTCTTAAACGTGCCCTTCATGGCCTTCACATCCACTTCCAGCCACTCCGGTATGCCGCGCTGACCGGCGGCTTCGAGCGCGGCCTTGATGCGCAACTGTTCCTGCGCTGATGCGGCGATCTCGATCAAATCGTTCGGCCGTACCAGGTATGACGGGATGTTGACGCGCCGGCCGTTAACGCGCACGGCATTGTGGCGCACCAGCTGTCTCGCCTCGGACCGTGATACGCCGAACCCCATACGGAAAACGACGTTGTCCAAGCGGGACTCGAGCATTTTCAGCAGGTCCTCGCCGGTTGAGCCCTTGTGACGCGCGGCTTCCTTGTAATAATTCTCGAACTGGCGTTCGAGAATCCCGTAGATACGGCGCAGCTTCTGCTTCTCGCGCAGCTGCCGGCCGTAGTCGGACAGGCGGCTGCGCTGCTGGCCGTGCTGGCCGGGGGCATAGGCACGTTTCTCGACCGGACATTTCTCGGTGAAACATTTCTCGCCTTTCAGGAACAGCTTGCCGCCTTCGCGTCGGCAGAGACGGCATTTGGATTCGTTGTAACGTGCCACTGGGTTGATCTCTCCGTTATGAATTTACACTCGCCGCCGCTTGGCTGGGCGACAACCGTTATGGGGCATCGCCGTGACGTCGATGATGTTGGCGATTTCGAATCCCAGTGCATGCAGTGCGCGCACGGCGGATTCGCGACCGGGGCCCGGTCCCTTCACGCGCACTTCGAGTGAGCGCACTCCGTACTCTTGCGCCGCACGCCCTGCTTTGTCGGCCGATACCTGGGCGGCAAACGGCGTACTCTTGCGCGACCCCTTGAAACCTGTATTGCCGCAGGTTGACCACGACAGCACGTTGCCCTGGCGGTCGGTGATGGAAATGATGGTGTTGTTGAACGAGGCGTGGATATGGGCTATTCCTTCAGCCACGCTTTTCTTCACGCGTTTCTTGGCCTTGGCCGGTGCGGCGGCAGCTTCGGGGGCGGCAGTTTGATTGTTGGCCATGAGTCTTGTCCAGAATTATTCGTTGGTCGGCTTGCCCGTACCGCGGATAACGCTTTTACGCGGTCCTTTGCGGGTGCGGGCGTTGGTGCGGGTCCGTTGGCCGCGCACCGGCAGTCCACGGCGATGACGCATGCCGCGATAGGTGCCGAGGTCCATGAGACGCTTGACGCTCATCGACATGGTCCGGCGCAGATCGCCCTCGACCGTCACTTTCGCGACTGCAAGCCGGATTTTGTCGACCTCCGCGTCGGTCAGGTCCTTCACTTTGGTGGACGTCGAAACACCCGAGGCAGTGCAAATATCACGCGCGCGGGCGTGGCCGATGCCGTAAATCGACGTCAGCGCGACCCAGACATGCTTCTGGTTCGGTAGATTGATGCCTGCAATTCGAGCCATCTTGAGCCTGTCTCCTGCTGCCTGCCCCTGCGAGAAAACGCGCAAGGTTACTGATTTATTGAGGAAAAATCAACCTTTTTGCAGGGTTTTTAGCCCTGACGCTGCTTATGGGTCGGATCGGAACAAATTACGCGCACTACGCGTTTGCGCCGAACAATCTTGCAGTTACGGCACATTTTCTTGACGGACGCCCTGACTTTCATCGCTTTTCTCCTGATTCGGCCAACAATGCCTGCTAACGCGGGATACCCATCCCGCCGGTCAGATTCGCCTTCTTCAGCAGGCTCTCATACTGGTGCGACATCAACCTGGCCTGCACCTGGGCCATAAAATCCATGCACACCACCACCACGATCAGCAAAGAGGTGCCCCCGAAGTAAAACGGCACGTTCCATTTCACGATCATGAACTCCGGCAGCAGGCAAACCAGCGTCACGTACACCGCACCGGCCAACGTTAATCGCGACATCACCCCGTCAATGTAACCCGCCGTCTGGTCACCCGGCCGTATGCCCGGGATGAAGGCCCCAGACTTTTTCAAGTTCTCCGCCGTCTCCTTGGGATTGAAAACCAAGGCGGTATAGAAAAAACAGAAAAACACGATCGCGGATGCGTACAAAATCACGTAGATCGGCTGGCCGGGCGACAGGGTCGTGGCGATGTTGCGCAGCCATTCCATGCCCTCCGCCTGACCAAACCAGCTCACGACCGTGGCTGGAAGCAGGATAATGCTCGAGGCGAAGATCGGCGGAATAACGCCCGACATATTGACCTTGAGCGGCAGGTGGCTGGTTTGACCCGCCATCATGCGGCGTCCCTGCTGGCGCTTGGCGTAATTCACCGTGATACGCCGCTGCCCACGCTCCACAAACACCACGAAGGCGGTTACCGCCAGCGCAATGGCGAACAACGTTAACACGAACAACGGATTGAACGTGCCGCGACTCGCCAATTCCAGCGTATGCGCGATGGCGCCGGGCAATCCGGCCACGATGCCGGCGAAGATCAGGATCGAGATACCGTTGCCGATCCCGCGCTCGGTGATCTGTTCGCCGAGCCACATTAAAAACATCGTCCCGGTCACCAACGAGATCACCGTAATCATCTTGAAACCGAATCCCGGGGCCACCACCACCGGCATGCCAGCCGATGTCTGGCTCTCCAAGGCAATGGCGATGCCAAACGCCTGAAAGGTCGCGAGCACCACTGTGCCATAGCGGGTGTATTGCGTAATTTTTCGACGACCGCTTTCGCCCTCTTTCTTTAATTGCTCCAGCGTCGGGATCACTGATGTCATCAGCTGCATGATGATCGAGGCCGAGATGTACGGCATGATCCCGAGCGCGAACAGCGAAAAGCGTTCGAGCGCGCCGCCGGAAAACATATTGAATAATCCGACGATAGAGCTTTGCGTGCCCTCGAACATCTTGGCCAGGGCCACGGGGTTGATGCCCGGCACCGGGATATAGGTCCCGATGCGGTAAACAATCAACGCCCCGAGGACGAAGAAGATCCGTTGCCGCAGATCCGTGAGCTTGCCCAGGCCTGCAAGACCGCCAAAGCTTCCTGTGGGGCTACTCATCAGTCCTCGATTTTCCCGCCAGCCTTCGTCACGGCATCACGCGCGCCTTGGGTCAAGCGGAGACCGCGTAACGTCACTGGCTTGTCCAGCGTGCCGGATAAATAAACTTTTGCTTGCTCCGCTTCCGCAGGAACAATGTTCGCTTTCTTGAGCGCGGCCAGATCGATGATGGCTACTTCGATCTTGCCGAGTTCCTGCAAACGCACTTCCGCCGTCAGGGCTTTCATGTGCGAGCGGAAACCGCGCTTGGGCAAGCGCCGCTGAATTGGCATCTGGCCACCTTCGAAGCCGACCTTGTGGTAACCCCCGGCGCGTGCCGTCTGGCCCTTGTGCCCCTTGCCGCAGGTCTTGCCGAGGCCCGATCCACCACCGCGTCCTAGGCGCTTAGGCGAGGTCTTGGCACCGCGTCCCGGTTTCAAAGAATTCAGTAGCATCTTCAGATTTCCTCGCACTTCACCATGTAGGCAACCTTGTTGATCATCCCGCGGACAGCGGAAGTGTCCTCCAGCTCGACCGTGTGATGCCGTCGGCGCAGACCGAGGCCGCGCACCGTAGCCATGTGGCTCTTGCCAGTGCCGTGCGGGCTCTTGAGCAGGGTCACGCGCAACTTCTTGCCGGTTTTCGGATTTGCCGCCATGGTTTTCCTCTTAACTCAGTATCTCTTCAACGCGCTTGCCGCGCTTGCGGGCGACCGATTCCGGACTGTGCATGGCACGGAGCCCCTTGATGGTAGCGCGAACCATGTTCACCGGGTTGCGCGAACCGAGGCATTTGGCCAACACGTCCTGCACCCCCACGACCTCGAACACGGCGCGCATGGCGCCTCCCGCAATGATGCCCGTGCCCACCGAGGCCGGTTTGATCACGACCTTGGAGGCGCCGTGCGCGGCGACAACCGCGTGATGCAAGGTGGGGCCCTTGAGCTGAACCTTCAGCATGTTGCGGCGAGCATTTTCCATGGCTTTGGTAACCGCCGCCGGGACTTCGCGGGCCTTGCCGCGACCAATGCCGATGCGTCCGGCGCCGTCGCCTACGACGGTCAGCGCCGAGAAGCCGAAAATACGTCCGCCCTTGACGACCTTGGCCACACGCCGAACGCTGATGAGTTTTTCCTGGAGGTTGTCGCCTCGTGCTTCAGAATCTTTGAAAGCTGCCAATGTGTCGTCCTCAGAATTCCAAACCGTTTTCACGCGCAGCGTCGGCCAGTGCCTTCAAACGCCCGTGGTACTTGAAGCCGGAGCGGTCAAACGCCACACGCGTGATGCCCGCCATTTTTGCCTTCTCGGCAATGCGTTTGCCGATCAGCTTGGCCGCCTCGACATTGCCGCCATGCTTGATCTGACCGCGCACGTCCGCCTCGACCGTGGAGGCGGCGGCCAGCACCTTTTCGCCCGTCTTGTCTATGATTTGCGCATAAATATGACGCGGCGTGCGATGCACGCACAGGCGATCGGTCTGCAGGCCAATAATCTTGCGGCGGATGCGCAGCGCCCGGCGATGACGTGGATTGATCTCTTTTTTCATGTTCCTCGATTACTTCTTCTTGGCTTCCTTCCTCACTATGGTTTCGTCGACATAGCGCACGCCTTTGCCCTTGTACGGTTCGGGTGAACGGAAGGCGCGAATCTCGGCCGCTACCTGGCCCACGAGCTGTTTGTCGGCACCCTTAACCACCAGATTGGTCTGGTCTGGCGCCTCGATCGTGATTCCGTTTGGGATGTCATACACGATCGGATGTGAATACCCGAGTGTCAGGTTTAGTTTCTTGCCCTGTACTGCGACGCGGTAGCCGACACCGATAATGGCGAGCTTCTTCTCGAAGCCCCGGGTCACCCCGTTGACCATGTTGTTCACCAGCGCCCGTGTGGTGCCGGAAACAGCGCGCGCCAATGTCGAATCGTTCGTGCGCTTGAACTTCAACTGGCTGCCTTCCTGGACCACCTTCACCAGCGGGTGCGCCTCGTGTTCCAGGGTCCCCTTGGGTCCTTTCACGCTGACTTTGGCGCCTGCCAGTGCCACCTGCACGCCGCTCGGGACAGTCACCGGATAATTAGCAATACGCGACATGGTTCATGCTCTCAAGAAACGATACACAATATTTCACCGCCGAGGCCTGCCTGGCGGGCGGCGCGGTCGGACATGATGCCCTGGGAGGTCGAGACGATCGCGACTCCCATGCCACCGTCCACGCGCGGCAGCCGTTGCTTGCCGGCGTAACGGCGCAATCCGGGTCGACTGGCGCGCTCCAGGCGCTCGATTACCGGCTGACCGTCGTGATACTTCAGGGCGATCTCGAGCAATGGCCGGCCGTCCTCGGTCACTTCGCGGCAGGCCTCGATATATCCCTCGTCCTGCAATACCTTGGCCACAGCCAGTTTGAGGCGGGAAGCGGGAATGCGCACGCTCACCTTTTCGGCCTGTTGGCCGTTGCGGATACGGGTCAGCAGATCGGCAATCGGATCGGTCATCATAAATTCAGTCCCTCTTACCAGCTCGCCTTGACCACGCCCGGCACTTCACCGCGCATCATGATCTCGCGCAGCTTACTGCGCGAGAGGCCAAACTTGCGATAGTAACCGCGTGGACGCCCGGTCAGGCTGCAGCGATTACGGCGACGGATATAGCTCGAGTCGCGCGGCAATTTCTGCAGCGCTACCATGGCCACATGGCGTTCCTCTTCGGACAGCTTCACGTTCTTGACTTTGGCACGCAGCTCGGCGCGCCGTACCGCGTACTTTGCAACGAGCGCGGCACGGCGCTGGTCACGATTGATCATGCTTTGTTTGGCCATCGGTAATCCTCAACTACGCAACGGAAAATTGAACGCCTCGAGCAGTGCGCGTGCTTCTGCGTCGGTTTTGGCGCTGGTGGCAATGGTAATGTCCATTCCCCGGATCGCATCGACTTTGTCAAAATCGATTTCCGGGAAGATGATCTGCTCCTTGATCCCGAGCGAATAGTTGCCACGCCCGTCGAATGATCGTGACGGCAGCCCGCGGAAATCACGAATGCGTGGAATCGCAACACTGATGAGGCGATCCAGAAATTCATACATACGCGCGCCGCGCAGCGTCACCTTGCAACCCACAGGCCAGTTCTCACGCACCTTGAAATTGGCGATCGACTTGCGCGCACGCATGATCTGTGGCTTCTGTCCGCTGATCTGTGTCATGTCACTGGCAGCGTGATCGATCACTTTCTTGTCGGCCATGGCCTCGCCCACCCCCATATTGAGCGTGATCTTGGTGATCCGCGGGACCTGCATGACATTCTTGTAGCCGAACTTGACCTGCAGTGCGGGCATTACGCTTTTCCGATAATGTTCCTGAAGCCTTGCCATGGCGCTTAACCCTATTTCACGTCGGCGACTTCGCCGCTTTTTCTGAAAAATCTGACCTTGCTGCCATCCTGCATCAGACGCATGCCCACGCGCTCGCCCTTACCCGTTCCCGGATTGAACAACGCGACGTTGGAGACATGAATCGGCGCTTCCCGGTCGATGATGCCACCGGTCACTCCCTTGTTGGGATTGGGCTTGGTGTGGCGCTTGATCATGTTGACGTTCTCGATCAGTACGCGATTATCGTCGAGCACACGCAGCACCGTACCCTGCTTGCCTTTGTCGCGGCCCGCGAGCACCACCACCTTGTCACCTTTGCGAATCTTTTTCATATCTTTACCTTAAAGTACTTCCGGGGCGAGCGAGATAATCTTCATGAACTGTTCGCTGCGCAGCTCGCGTGTCACGGGGCCAAATATGCGGGTTCCGATTAACTCGCGCTTGTTATCCAATAACACTGCCGCATTGGTGTCGAACCGGATCACTGAACCGTCCGTGCGACGCACACCCTTGCGGGTGCGCACGATCACGGCGTCGTAGACATCGCCTTTCTTGACCTTGCCGCGCGGAATTGCTTCCTTCACGCTGACCTTGATCACGTCACCAATGCCGGCATAACGGCGCTTGGAACCCCCCAGCACCTTGATGCACTGCACCGTTTTAGCCCCGCTGTTGTCGGCCACCATCAGCAGGCTCTGCATCTGAATCATTATCCTGTCTCCACACGGCGCCTCCGCCGGAGCGAAAACGCACGATTATAACATTTGCCTTAAATTCAGCCAAAAACAAGGTCTTTTCAGACTTCCCGGGCCCGCTCCAGCACCTTCACCAGGCGCCAGGCCTTGGTCTTGGAAAGAGGGCGGCATTCCTCAATGACCACCAGATCGCCCTGCTTGCACTCGTTGCCTTCATCATGGGCATGCAGCTTGGAATGGCGCGTGATGATCTTGCCGTACAGAGGATGACGGATACGGCGATCCACCTGCACGGTAATCGTCTTGTTCATCTTGTTGCTAATCACACGGCCCGTGGCCGAGCGTGCGGTTTTCATCTGTTCGCTCATGTCCTTATCCTGACTTCTCGTTCATGACCGTGCGCAGGCGCGCGATGTTGCGCCGCACCTTGGTTAGGTTTGCCGTGTTGGCCAGCTGCCCGGTCGCCTTCTGCATGCGCAGATTGAATTGCTCGCGCAGCATGTCGGTCATCTCCTTCTGGCGCACAGCAGCGTCCATTTCTCTAAAATCTTTTGCTTTCATTGTCGTCCCGCCTAAAGTGTTCTGGTCACAAACGCGGTTCTGACTGGGAGCTTGGCGGCGGCCAGTTTGAACGCCGCGCGCGCCTCCTGCTCGTTGATGCCTTCCATTTCATACAACACAGCACCCGGCTGGATTAGCGCCACCCAATACTCGACGTTTCCCTTACCGCTGCCCATGCGGACTTCCAGCGGCTTCTTGGAAACTGGTTTGTCCGGAAAAACCCGGATCCAGACGCGGCCACCACGTTTGATGAAATGCGTCAGCGCGCGTCGCGCGGCTTCGATCTGACGCGAGGTCAGGCGACCGCGCGTGGTGGCCTTCAGACCGTACTCGCCGAAGCTGACCTTATTGCCGCGCAGAGCCAGGCCGCGGTTGCGGCCTTTCATCTGTTTGCGATATTTCGTACGTTTCGGTTGCAGCATAAAGATCAATTCCTAAATCAGGCTGTTGCCCCTTTTTTCTGGGCCTCGGCATCTTCCGTCTTGGGCGTGTCTTGGTCGAAGACCTCGCCCTTGAAAATCCAGACCTTCACGCCAATCTTGCCATAGGTCGTATGGGCCTCGGCAAAACCGTAATCAATGTCGGCGCGCAGCGTGTGCAGCGGCACGCGTCCTTCACGGTACCATTCGGTACGCGCGATCTCCGCGCCGTTCAATCGCCCGGCGACCATGATCTTGATGCCCAGCGCGCGCAGACGCATAGCATTAGTCACGGCGCGCTTCATGGCACGACGGAACATGATTCGCTTCTCGAGCTGCTGGGCGATGTTCTCGGCCACTAACTGCGAATCCAGTTCCGGCTGCCGCACTTCTTCAACTGCCAGCTGCACCGGACGGCCGGCAAGCCGGGTCAATTCCTGGCGCAACTTTTCGATGTCCTCGCCTTTCTTGCCGATCACGATGCCGGGTCGCGCCGTGTGCACCGTAATGTTGATGCTCTGCGCCGGGCGCTCGATTATAATCGTGCTGAGCGCAGCATTCTTAAGTCTTTCCTTCAGATAATCGCGCAGGGCAATATCCGAGATCAGGTTCTGGGTGTAGCTCTTGGTGCCGGCATACCATTTGGCGGTCCAGTCACGGCTGATCCCCATGCGGAATCCGATTGGATTGACTTTCTGGCCCATCAGCTTTTCTCCTTCTTCACTGTGCGCGGCGGTTTCTTCTTCTCGTCACTCACGACCACGGTGATGTGGCTCGTGCGCTTGAGAATACGCACGCCGCGCCCCTTGGCGCGAGAATGAAAACGCCGCATCGTCGGCCCGCCATCCACCTGGATAGTGGCCACTTTGAGCTCATCCACGTCCGCCCCCTCATTGTGTTCGGCGTTGGCGATGGCGGATTCCAATACCTTGCGCACGTGTCCCGCTGCCTTCTTGGGGCTGAACTGGAGCACTTCCAGGGCGCGCGCCACCGGCAGGCCTCGGATCTGGTCGGCCACCAGACGTCCCTTTTGCGCGGACACCCGAACATATTTGAGAATCGCGGTCGCTTGCATGGTGTTATTTCGTCTCTTCTGTCGTCACTTTGCGATTACCCGAATGCGCCTTGAAAGTGCGGGTCGCGGCAAACTCGCCGAGCTTGTGGCCAACCATGTTTTCGGTAATCAACAACGGCACATGCTGGCGACCGTTGTGCACCGCTATCGTGAGACCCACAAAATCCGGCGTGATGGTCGATCGGCGCGACCAAGTCTTGATCGGCTTCTTGCTGCTTTCCAGGCGCGCCTTGTCCACCTTGGTGGCAAGGTGCATATCGACATACGGTCCTTTTCTGACTGAACGTGGCACGGATCAAAACCCCTTTTTCTGCTTGCGCCGGTGAACGATCATGGAATTGGTGCGCTTGTTCGCGCGTGTCTTGTAGCCCTTGGTCGGCGTGCCCCAGGGGCTAACCGGATGACGACCGCCCTTGGTGCGGCCCTCACCACCACCGTGCGGATGATCCACCGGGTTCATGGCAGTGCCGCGCACGGTCGGACGGATGCCACGCCAGCGTGACGCGCCCGCCTTGCCGAGCTTGCGCAGGCTGTGTTCGGCGTTGCCGACTTCGCCGATCACGGCGCGGCAATCCACATGCACCTTGCGCACTTCGCCCGAACGCAGCCGTAACTGGGCGTAATCGCCCTCACGCGCGACCAACTGGATGCCGGAACCGGCGGCGCGAGCGAGCTGGGCACCGCCACGCTGCTTGAGCTCGACGCAATGCACGGTGCTACCGACTGGGACATTGCGCAACGGAAGGCAATTGCCCGGTTTGATGGGGGCGTCTGCACCGGACAGAATTTCCACTCCGGCCTCAACTCCCTTGGGGGCGATGATATAGCGGCGCTCGCCGTCGGCATACAGCACCAGGGCAATATTGGCGCTGCGATTGGGATCGTACTCGAGATGCTCGATGCGCCCCGGAACATTGTCTTTGTCGCGCTTGAAATCGATGATACGGTAGTGCTGTTTGTGACCACCGCCCTGGTGACGTGTGGTGACGCGGCCATAATTGTTTCGTCCGCTGCCACGCCGCTTCTTTTCAAGCAACGGGGCATGAGGTGTGCCTTTGTGCAGACCGGGACTCTTGACCCGTACCATGGCGCGCGAACCCGCGGACGTCGGTTTTATTTTGACCAGTGCCATTGCCAGAATTCCTGATAATCCTTATTTATTGCTGTCCGACGAAATTGATGTCCTGCCCCGGCTTCAAGCGCACGTAGGCTTTCTTCCAATCCTGACGGCGGCCTGACATGCGCCCTGTCTGCTTGCGCTTACCTTTCACGTTCGTCAGCGTCACCGATTCCACTTGGACGTTGAACATTTTTTCCACCGCCTGCTTGATGACGGGCTTGCTGGCGTCGCGGCGAACCTCAAAAACCATCTGCCGATCTTTGTCGGCCAAACGCGTGCTCTTCTCGGAGACATGCGGCGAGATAATCACCTGAAACAGTTTCTCTTCGCTGACGATCGCCTTCCCCACCGGCTCCTCGGCAGAGGTTTTGCGCGCAGCCGACTTCTTCGTCGTCGCGGCACTCATGCCAGCATCTCCTCGAACTTCTTGATCGCACCCTGTGTGAGGATAACTTTCTCGTGCCGGACCAGGCTCACCGGATCCGCGGCCCCGACCAGACGCACGTCGACATCCGGCAGATTGCGGGCCGCCAGCGACAAATTATTATCCAGCGCATCCGTTACGATCAGCACGTCCGGCATTTCGAGTTTCTTGAGTTTCTCGACCAGCGTTTGGGTCTTGGGCTGATCCATTTTGAAATCAGCTACCGTGACCAGCCGTCCCTGACGCAGCAACTCGGACAGGATCGCGCGCAGTGCGCCACGATACATCTTGCGATTAACCTTCTGCGCGAAATTCTCGTCCGGCGAGGCCGGGAAAATCTTGCCGCCGCCGCGCCACAGCGGGCTGCGTATAGTGCCCGCGCGCGCTTGACCGGTGCCCTTCTGGCGCCATGGTTTACGTCCACCACCGCGAATTTCGGCGCGAGTTTTTTGCTTGCGCGTACCCTGCCGGCCAGTCGCCTGATAGGCCACAACCACCTGATGTACCAATGGTTCGTTATACGCCGCAGCGAACACGGCGTCGGATACCTGAAGTTCCGACGCCGTTCCCGAATCGTCCACGACTTGCACTTTCATGTTCATTCCTTACTTCGCCGCCTTGGCCGGCTTGGCTTTGGCTTTCATCTTAACGCTCGGGCGGATCATGACATCTTGACCCTTGGGCCCGGGCACCGCGCCCTTGACCATAAGCAAGTGGCGCTCGGCGTCGACTTGCATGACTTCAAGATTCAGACAAGTGGCCGTGGCATCACCCAAATGTCCTGCCATTTTCTTTCCCGGAAATACACGGCCCGGCGTCTGGCGCTGGCCGATCGAGCCCGGCACCCGGTGGCTCAGAGAATTACCATGGGTCGCGCGACCGCCGGCAAAGTGATGACGCTTCATCACACCGGCGAAACCCTTGCCGATTGAGGCTCCCTGCACGTCCACGTGGCTCCCCACCTGGAAGATGTCGAGCTTGACCTCGGCGCCGGCCTTGAGATCGGCGCCTTCGTCCTTGCCTAAGCGGAATTCCCGAAGCTTTCGGCCCGGTTCGACTCCGGCCTTGGCGTACTTGCCGGCCATGGATTTCGTCAGCCGATCGGCCCGACGCTTACCCACGGTCAACTGCACCGCACGGTAGCCATCCTTCGCTTCATCCTTAACCTGGGTGACGCGGTTGGCAGTCACTTCCAGCACCGTGACGGGCGTGCCCGCGCCATCTGCCGTGAACAGACGGGTCATGCCGATTTTTCTTCCTACAAGTCCGAGTGCCATGAGTTCAGTCTCAGGAAAGCTTGATTTCCACGTCCACGCCGGCGGCGAGGTCGAGCTTCATGAGCGCATCCACGGTTTTGTCCGTGGGCTCGATAATGTCCATGATCCGCTTGTGTGTGCGCAGCTCAAATTGGTCTCGAGATTTCTTGTCGCAATGCGGCGAGCGGTTGAGCGTGTAACGCTCCACCTTTGATGGGAGCGGAATGGGGCCGTGCACAAGCGCACCGGTACGCTTCGCCGTGTCGACAATTTCCGCCGCAGAGCGATCGATCAGACGATGATCGAAGGCCTTAAGACGGATGCGGATCTTCTGATTAGCCATGTTCTGTTGCTCGAATCCTATTCAATCACCTTCGCCACCACCCCGGCGCCCACGGTGCGGCCGCCTTCGCGGATGGCGAAGCGCAGGCCCTGTTCCATGGCGATGG
>DATCZH010000095.1:0-7373 GCA_036526015.1 Sulfuricaulis sp. | reverse complement strand
CGGGTCTGGGGCATGGGGCCGTCGGCGGCCGAGACCACCAGGATGGCACCGTCCATTTGCGCCGCGCCGGTGATCATGTTCTTGACGTAGTCGGCATGCCCCGGGCAGTCGACGTGCGCGTAGTGGCGCTTGTCCGAGGTGTATTCCACGTGCGTGGTGGAAATGGTGATGCCGCGCTCGCGCTCTTCGGGGGCGTTGTCGATCTGGTCGTAACCCTTGACCTCACCGCCGTGCTTGGCGGCGAGCACCTTGGTGATGGCCGCCGTGAGCGTGGTCTTGCCATGGTCGACATGACCGATGGTGCCGACGTTCAGGTGCGGTTTGGTGCGGGAGAATTTTTCCTTGGACACGGGAGGCCTCTGTCTTTGATTAACTGGCTTTCTTCATGACGGACTCGGCGACGTTGGGCGGCACCGGAGCATATTTCTTGAATTCCATTGTGTAAGTCGCGCGACCCTGAGTCGCCGAGCGCAGGCTCGTGGAATAGCCGAACATGTTGGCGAGCGGGACCTCAGAGCGAATGATCTTCACGTTACCGTGACCGTCTTCCTGGCTCATGATGATGCCGCGGCGCGAGTTCAGATCACCCATGACATTGCCCAGGTAATCCGCGGGGCTCGTCACCTCCACGTCCATGATCGGCTCGAGCAGCACGGGATCGCCTTTGGGGCCGGCTTCCTTCCAGCACAGAATGGCCGCCATCTTGAACGCATTCTCGTTCGAATCCACCTCGTGGAAAGAACCGTAGTGGAGTGTGGCTTTCACGTCGACCACGGGATAACCGAACTTCACGCCGCGCTGCATCGCCTCGTCCACGCCCTTGCGCACAGCCGGGATGAATTCCTTTGGGATCACGCCGCCCTTGATGGCATCCACGAACTCGAAACCCTTGCCGGGTTCTTGCGGTTCAAACTTGATGACGACGTGGCCGTATTGTCCGCGGCCACCAGATTGTTTGACGAAGCGGTATTCCTGATCCACGGCTTTGCGGATGGTTTCGCGATATGCGACTTGAGGTTTGCCGACATTGGCCTCGACGCTAAACTCGCGCTTCATACGGTCAACGATAATTTCCAGGTGCAACTCGCCCATGCCGGAAATGATGGTCTGGCTGGATTCCTCGTCGGTGTGCACGCGAAACGAAGGATCTTCCTGGGCCAGGCGGTTCAAGGCGATGCCCATTTTTTCCTGGTCAGCCTTGGTCTTGGGCTCGACCGCCTGTGAGATCACCGGCTCAGGGAATTCCATACGCTCCAGCGTGATAACCTTGTCTGGGTCGCATAGCGTCTCGCCAGTGACGATTTCCTTCAGGCCCACGCACGCGGCGATGTCGCCGGCACGCACTTCCTTGATTTCCTTGCGCTCGTTGGCATGCATTTGCAACAGGCGGCCGATGCGCTCTTTCTTGCCGCGAGTCGGGTTGTACACGGTATCACCGGAAGTCAACACGCCAGAGTACACACGGATATAGGTAAGTGCGCCGACGAAGGGGTCAGTCGCAATCTTGAAGGCCAGCGCCGAGAATGGCTCGTCATCTGTCGCATGACGCTCGCCCTCGGTGCCATCCTTGTCGTCGAGATGACCCTTGATGGCGGGACGTTCGGAAGGTGCTGGCATGAAATCAATGACGGCATCCAGCGCCGCCTGCACACCCTTGTTCTTGAAGGCCGAGCCACACAGCACCGGCACGATTTCAAGCTTCAGGTTGCGCTCACGCAGGCCTAGCTTGATCTCCTCGGTTGTCAGTGTCTCGCCGCCGAGATATTTCTCCATCACCTTTTCATTCGCCTCCGCCGCTGCCTCTATCATTTTCTCGCGGTATTTCTTGCACTGATTAAGCATCTCGGCGGGAATGTCTTTTTCCTCGAATTTCATGCCTTGGGTGGAATCGTCCCAGTAGATGGCCTTCATCTTGATGAGGTCGACAACGCCCTTGAAGCCTTCCTCGGCGCCAATGGGCAGCTGCAGCGGCACGGCGTTGGCACCGAGGCGCTCCTTGAGCTGGGACACGACCGTGAGGAAATTGGCACCGGCGCGATCCATTTTGTTTACGAACGCGATGCGCGGCACCTTGTATTTGTTGGCCTGGCGCCAGACGGTTTCTGATTGCGGCTGCACACCGCCCACCGCGCACAGCACGAAAATCGCGCCGTCGAGTACGCGCAAGCTTCGCTCGACCTCGATGGTGAAGTCGACGTGGCCGGGGGTATCAATGATATTGAAGCGGTGTTCTGGGCGCGCCTGATCCATGCCTTTCCAGAAGCAGGTGGTGGCCGCCGAGGTAATGGTGATGCCGCGCTCCTGCTCCTGCTCCATCCAGTCCATGATGGCGGCGCCGTCGTGCACCTCGCCGATCTTGTGCGAGACGCCGGTGTAGAACAGGATACGCTCCGTGGTCGTGGTTTTTCCAGCATCGATGTGCGCCATGATGCCGATGTTCCGGTAGCGTTCGATGGGGGTTGTACGGGCCACGACTATAGATCCTCTATATATAAAGAACGGTTATTCGATTACCAGCGGTAATGCGAGAAGGCCTTGTTGGCCTCGGCCATGCGATGCACGTCTTCGCGCTTCTTCACGGCATTTCCGCGCTTGTCCGCGGCGTCCATCAATTCATCGGCCATGCGCGCCGCCATGGACTTGCCGCCTCGGGTGCGGGCCGCTTCAACTACCCAGCGCATTGCCAGCGCCGTCTGGCGACCGGAGCGCACCTCGACCGGTACCTGATACGTGGCACCGCCGACGCGGCGGCTCTTGACCTCTACCAGCGGACGTACATTGGTCAGAGCCTGATTGAACATCTCGATCGGGTCCTTCTTGCTGCGCTCGGCCATCGTGTCGAGTGCGCCGTAGACGATCTTCTCGGCCACGGACTTCTTGCCGCTCTTCATCACCACCGCGATGAATTTCGCGACGGTCTCGCTCAGGTATTTCGGATCCGGCGTGACTTCACGTTTGGGAACCTCTCGGCGTCTCGGCATAAAGTCCTCTTACGTCTTGGGGCGCTTGGCGCCATACTTGGAACGACCCTGTTTGCGATCGGCCACACCGGCCGTATCGAGCGAGCCGCGCACCGTGTGGTAACGCACACCGGGCAGGTCCTTCACGCGCCCGCCGCGGATTAATACCACGGAGTGTTCTTGAAGATTGTGTCCTTCGCCGCCGATATAAGTGATGACCTCGTAGCCGTTGGTCAGGCGTACCTTGGCCACTTTCCGGAGCGCCGAGTTCGGTTTCTTCGGTGTGGTGGTGTACACGCGCGTGCACACTCCGCGGCGTTGCGGACATGCTTCGAGGGCCGGCACCTTGCTTTTACTGTGCAGGCGCTTGCGCCCCTTGGCCACTAACTGGTTAATCGTCGGCATCTCTATCCAACCGTTATACAATTCAAAGCAAAGACCTCCGCTCTCGCGGAAATCTTGGGTTTATTGATCGCCACCTAATTCACGCGGTCAGCGCAGAACCTGCGGAACCTGGCCCGTCGGCCTGAAATGCCACAGCTCTTTTAAGAATTCTCAGAGGCTTTAACAAAGACAGGCCGGCGGGAATCCGGCCTGTCTGAGGGGCGCGATTCTAGGGACACACCCCTTATGTGTCAAGCCATTAGCGGGCTTTTACGGCCATTTTCCAGGACATTGGCTGCCGTTATTGCCTCCCGGCGACCTCGGAAAGACGGCAGGCGGAGACGGGTCCCGGCGGGATGGTTTTTAAGTCCCCACCGCCTCTTCCCCGCTGCGCGCCGAGGGTTTGCCGGAAAGCGCGCCCGTCAGGGACTGCTTCAATTCCTTGGCCTCCTGCTTGGCTTCGCCACGCTCGCGCCGGCGTTGCTGGTGGTAGGCAAGGCCGGTGCCGGCCGGGATCAGTCGACCCACGATCACGTTTTCCTTGAGGCCGCGCAGCAAATCCTGCTTGCCCGTGATCGCCGCTTCCGTCAGCACGCGTGTGGTTTCCTGGAACGAGGCCGCAGAGATGAACGATTCAGTCGACAGTGATGCCTTGGTAATACCCAGGAGCAACGGTTCGTAAGTGGCCAGCTTCTTTTTCTGACTGGCCAGTTCCTCGTTGTCCTCTACCACGCGCGCGCGTTCAGCCTGCTCGCCCGGGAGGTAGCGCGTGTCGCCGGAGTCCAGCACCCGGACTTTCCGCAACATTTGGCGCACGATCACCTCGATGTGCTTGTCATTGATCTTTACGCCCTGCAGGCGGTATACGTCCTGGATTTCGTCCACAATGTAATTGGTAAGCGCCTCGACACCCAGCAAGCGCAGAATGTCGGCCGCGACCGGCGCGCCTTCGACGATGGTGTCACCTTGTTCCACCGTCTCACCCTCGAACACCGTGATGTGACGGCCCTTCGGGATCAGGTACTCGTGTTCCACGCCGTCCTTGTCATTAATAATGAGGCGTTGTTTGCCCTTGGTGTCCTTGCCGAAGGAAATCACACCGCTGACCTCAGCCAAAATCGCAAAGTCCTTGGGCTTACGTGCCTCGAACAGCTCCGCCACCCGCGGCAGACCGCCGGTGATATCGCGGGTCTTGATCGATTCCTGCGGAATGCGCGCCAGCACGTCGCCCACACCGACTTTGGAGCCGTCTTCCACGGTGATGATGGCGCCCGGCGGCAGCATGTACTTGGCCGGAATTTCCGTACCCGGAATGTTGACCGGCTTGCCCTTGCCATCCACCAGCGTGATGACCGGTCGGATATCCTTGGCGCCGGAACGGTGTTTGGCATCGAGCACGACGTAGGTCGACAGACCCGTGATCTCGTCGGTCTGCTTGTTGACCGTAACGCCTTCGATGAGATCGCTGAAATTTACCTTGCCTGCCACCTCCGTGATGATTGGGTGCGTGTGCGGGTCCCAGTTGGCGACCACAGCGCCGCTCTTCACCTTGGAGCCGTCATGCACCGACAGCACGGCGCCGAACGGAAGCTTGTAACGCTCGCGATTACGCCCTTGGTCGTCCTGAATGATCAGTTCGCCCGAACGTGATACCGCGACATAGTTGCCGCTCGTATGCTTGACCACCTTGAGGTTCTTGAGTCGTGCCACACCCGTGGTTTTGACTTCGATGCGTGATACCGCCGTAGCGCGCGAAGCCGCGCCACCGATGTGGAACGTGCGCATCGTGAGCTGCGTGCCCGGTTCACCGATCGACTGGGCGGCAATGACGCCCACGGATTCGCCCAAGTTGACAAGATGACCGCGCCCGAGATCACGCCCGTAACACTGACGGCACACCCCGTAGCGGGTCTGACAGCTTACCGGTGAGCGCACCTGCACCTGGTCGATATTGCGATCTTCAAGCAGGGACACAGCCTTCTCGTCCAGTACCGCACCGTCCGGGATCAGCACTTTCTTCTCGTTGCTGGGGTCGCGAATATCGCCAATCACCACGCGACCGAGGATACGGTCGCGTAGAGGGATTACGATTTCGCCGCCTTCAACAAGCGCGGATTTGGTGACACCATCCGTGGTGCCGCAATCGTCTTCGGTCACCACGAGATCCTGGCACACATCCACCAGTCGGCGCGTGAGATAACCCGAGTTCGCGGTCTTCAATGCGGTATCGGCCAGGCCTTTGCGCGCGCCATGCGTGGAAATGAAGTACTGCAATACATTCAGCCCTTCGCGGAAATTCGCCGTGATCGGCGTTTCGATGATCGAGCCGTCAGGCTTGGCCATCAGGCCGCGCATGCCAGCGAGCTGGCGAATCTGGGCGGCGCTGCCGCGCGCCCCGGAATCCGCCATCATGAAGATGGAGTTGAACGACTCCTGCTTGGCCTTGTTGCCCTCGGCATTGGTCACTTCCTCGCTGCCGAGCTGATCCATCATGGCCTTGGCGACCCGCTCCGAGGTGTGGGTCCAGATGTCCACGACCTTGTTGTAGCGCTCGCCATCGGTCAACAGGCCCGACGCGTACTGGTTCTGGATCGCCTTCACCTCGCCCTCGGCCTGGCTGATAATTTCAACCTTCACCTCCGGAATGATCATGTCGTCCATGCCAAAGGACACGGCCGCGCGTGTGGCATAAGCGAAGCCGGTGTACATCAGCTGATCGGCAAAAATCACGGTAGCCTTCAGGCCGACGCGGCGGTAGCAAGCGTTGATAAGTTCGGAAATCGTTTTTTTCTTGAGCACGCGGTTGATGAGCCCGAACGGAAGACCGTCGGGCAGCATTTCCGACAGCAGCGCCCGGCCCACGGTGGTGTCATAAAGCTTGTGGGTTTCAAATGGCTTGCCCTTGTCATCGAACTGCATCTCACGGATGCGCGTTTTGATGCGCGCCTGCAACGCGAGATGGCCGCTGTTATAGGCGCGATGCACCTCGGCCACATCGGCCAAGACCTTGCCCTCGCCGAGGGCGTTAATGCGTTCGCGGGTCATGTAATAAAGACCGAGTACAATATCCTGCGACGGCACGATGATGGGATCACCGTTGGCGGGCGAAAGAATATTGTTGGTGGACATCATGAGCGCGCGTGCTTCGAGCTGCGCCTCCACCGACAGTGGGATGTGCACCGCCATCTGGTCGCCGTCGAAGTCAGCATTATAGGGGGCGCAAACGAGCGGATGCAGCTGGATCGCCTTGCCCTCGACCAGTTGCGGCTCAAACGCCTGAATACCGAGGCGGTGCAGCGTCGGGGCACGGTTCAACAACACCGGGTGCTCGCGGATCACTTCCTCAAGAATGTCCCACACTTCGGGACCGGCTTGTTCGACCATCTTCTTCGCTGCCTTGATGGTGGTTGCCAGACCCTTGGATTCGAGTTTGCTGAAAATGAACGGTTTGAACAATTCCAGCGCCATTTTCTTCGGCAGACCGCATTGATGCAGCCGGAGCGTGGGGCCGACGACGATCACGGAACGGCCGGAATAATCCACGCGTTTGCCGAGCAGGTTTTGACGGAAGCGGCCCTGCTTACCCTTGATCATGTCAGCAAGCGACTTCAGCTGGCGCTTATTCGCGCCGGTGATGGCGCGTCCGCGGCGGCCGTTGTCGAGCAGCGCATCCACCGCCTCCTGCAGCATGCGCTTTTCGTTGCGCACGATAATGTCCGGTGCGTTCAGATCGAGCAAGCGCTTCAGGCGGTTGTTGCGGTTGATGACGCGCCGGTACAGATCGTTGAGATCGGAGGTCGCGAAGCGGCCGCCGTCCAGCGGCACCAGCGGGCGCAGATCGGGCGGCAGCACCGGCAGCACCGTCAACACCATCCATTCCGGCTTGTTGCCGGATTCGATGAACGATTCGATCAGCTTCAGACGCTTGGACAGGCGCTTGAATTTCGTTTCCGACTTGGTTGCGTCGATTTCTTCGCGCAACTTGGCGGCATCGCTTTCCAGTTCGACGCTCTTCAGCAAATCGTGTAC
>DATCZH010000094.1:0-3381 GCA_036526015.1 Sulfuricaulis sp. | reverse complement strand
GCATAGCGGCTCCAGCGCGGAAGCAATTTGCTCGCCCGGGCAAGCGGATTGTCCGGTGATTCATTCCGCGGTAGTCGCAGAAGTCGTTCGTGCCAGGAGCCCGGTGGGCTTTGCACAAGACGCAGCAGGTCGTTCTCGGTGGCAGAAAACAATGGCGAGCGCAGTGCCGAAGCCAGCGCCAGATCGTTATACGGCTCGATGAGGTGATGTAGAAGGTGCGATAGGTCGCGCACCTCCAACGACTGCCGAAAGGCCCCGCGACCGGTTCCGATGTAAGGTATGCCGGCACGCCGCAGCGCGTCCTCGTAAAAGCGCGCATGCGTGCGATCGCGCAGCAGGACCATGACATCATCTCCCGTCAGGGGGCGTACTGTGCGCCCGTCGGCCACGGCCTCTCCCAAGAGTGCCCGTATTCTTTCGGCAATGGCTTCGCCTTCCTGCCGGTGCCGCGCATCTTCGTCCGTTTGCCGTGGCTGGTCCAGTGGATTTCGCCAGGCCTGAACAGTTTTTCCCTTGGACTTTCTCTGGTATTGGACAAGAGGCAGCAGCTCGGCACGGCCCCAGAGTTTTTTATGGTGCGTATCATGCAGCGGGAATTTCTCCAGGGAATAGTCACCTGTCATTTCCGAAGGAGCGTCTTCGGGACGATGAAAGATCAGATTGACAAAATCGATCACGGCGGGCGAGGAGCGCCGGGAGAGATGCTGCGAAAGCGTCTGAGCTTGTGCATGCTCCCGCAGCCAGTGATGCGCGGCGTGAAACAGTCGCGGATCGGCGCGTCGGAAACGGTACACTGACTGCTTTTCATCGCCGACAAGGAATACGCTGCGGCGACGTTCTGGGTCTCCAGCCACGATTTCCTGCAGCAGTGGCAGCAGCAGGCGCCACTGGGTAGGATTGGTGTCTTGGAATTCATCGATCAGAAGATGATCGATACGCTGGTCCAGCTTATACTGCACCCACTCGGCATGACGACTGCGGTTGAGAAGACGATAGGTTTTCCATTCCAGGTCTGCGAAATCCAGCAATCCTCGTTGCAGCTTAAGGCGCTGGTACTCTTCCAGCAAAGCCATGCCGCTGACGTACCAGGCGTGTGAAACACGAAAAGTCCATTGTCGTTTATAAATCGATAGAGCGGAAAGCAGGCTTGTCTGCAGATGTTGATGCAGCGATATCAATTCCACCGCTCCCAAGTTTCCGAGTTTTTGTTCCAGAACCCGGGATGATTTGATCTCACGCGGTTCTCCATCGTTTTTTATAAAAACCTCTTTAATCCTTTCGATACTGCTTGGAGCGGGTGCTTGTTCAGTCATGGCGCGTGACAGGTATTCTGCAAATTTCAGATTGGTTGCTGTCGCATGACGTGTGAGCAACTCGACGTATCGTGTCATCTGCCCACGGATGGAAAAATCGCGAATGAAGGCAGCGAGCGGATCGGCATCACTCTTCAGATTCAGGAATTCCCTCAGCCGTGCGGCTGCATAAGTTGGCGGGTCCCGTTCGTTTTCGGTATAGGCCCACCAGTCGCTGCGATGCGCCAGGAAATCATCCAGTATCTCTCGGGTACCTTGAAAGCCACCACATTCCCTCAGAAGCAAATCCAGCGCGATGGACAATGGGCTTTCCTTTTCACGCAATGCTCTCTGATCGAGCGCAAGCCAGGCGGTTTCCTCCCATTCCGCCGTGGATTCAATTAGCTCGAAACCCGGCGGGACATCCGCTTCCAGCGGGAAACGCCGCAGGATCTCTTGGCAGAATGCATGAAACGTAGTTGTGCGCAGGCTTTGTATCGCGCTCAGATGTTTCTCATAGAGATGGCGCGCCGCCGCGCAACTGGCCGGATCCGTTTTCGCTCCGATTTCGGTCAGCTGGCGGGGAAGGGTGACCTCGTCGCAGCCGGCCAGTGCCAGCAGTCGCTCGGTGACGCGTTCGTGGATTTCGGCGGCGGCCTTGCGCGTGAAGGTAATGGCCAGGATCGCCCCCGGCTCATTGCCTTCAAGCAACAGGCGGATAATACGGCTCGTCAGGAGCCAGGTTTTACCTGTGCCGGCAGCCGCGTGGACCACGACGTTGTTCTGCGGCAATGTTGCCAGTGCTATATCGAGCATGGCAGCGGATCCCGGATAAACGGTCGAGGTATGGTATATATCACTTTGATAATAAAGGTAAAAACAGCCACCCGCCGCAGGTCTGATTTTGTTGCATCTTTACCTGCCGGGCCTATATTGAGAGCTGGAAGGGAAGCAATATAGGGAAATAACACAGCTGACGAAAACGGAAGTGAGCAGGGAAGTCGCAAGGGATGCACGGATGCATTCTGGAAGTAGGTGATCAGTAGAAATACCCGAGGCGGCCATTCGTGGCCGCCTCTTTTTTTATTTCCCTGATTCCAGAGGCGTACCCCATTCAGGAACGGCAACGCCAGGCATCGCTGTCCAAATGGTGTCCTCGGCTCCAGCGCCAGCATCTCTCTGTACCCTTCTTCCTTCCCCGGGATATTGCTATGCCCTTTGCTTAGGGCGCAGACGGTGTTGGTTCGGCCCACATTTCGCGGCGGCACAATCCCTCCATTTCGCATAACCGGCAGGTTTCCATATCGCCCCACGCAGGCATGGCTGCCCCGGCATCGAGACGGCGCTTGAGCAGCATCAACCGTTCCCGGACGGCGATGCGCAGCATGGCGAATGGCTCCCCGCTCAGAATCGTTCTTTCCCCGACGGATTCATCCTCCAGCATCAGAAACGCGGCCTGTGAAATCTTCTCTTCTTCAAGCAACAGCCCGTAAAACGGCAGTTGGATGGATTCTCCTGCCTGGACCTGTTCACTCGACGGGACAGTACCGGTCTTGTAATCAATGACGCCGTGGCCGCCCTCACTTTGATCAAGTCGGTCAATTCTGCCGGTCAGCGTGATATGGGTGTTGCCATCTTTATAAGTGCGATCTTTTCTGATTTCCGTGGCCTCGACCCGCCAAGTCGCCGCACGGTTGATTTCCCAGTCCAGATAAGCAGGGAGGCACTTCTCCCATCGATGGAGCCAGCCACGCGACAAAAAACGCCGGCGCAGGTCGCGCGCAAATACCTTGTCGGAGATCTCGCACAACAATGCTTCAGCCTCGGAGCGCGTCGAGTTATCCAGTTTTCCGCACCAGGGTCCTGGGAGTCCGGGGGCGCCGGAATGAAACGCCTGCAGGATGCGATGAATATGGTTTCCATAATCCTTTTTTTCCATTTCCACGCGCATCTCGTCTTCGGGCGACAAACCAAGCCCCCGGGCACTGAAAAACTGATACGGACAATTGATAAGGCGCTGGTAATCCGTCGCCGTGAATGCCGCTGGCAGCAGGGAGGCCGGCAAATGCGCCTCCGGGGGCGAAACCGG
>DATCZH010000093.1:0-3414 GCA_036526015.1 Sulfuricaulis sp. | reverse complement strand
CGTAGTCCTCGTCGAAGTGCATGGCCTCCTCGTCGCCGGCTTCCTTCTCCGCCACCTGTTTGCGAAAGCGCTCGGCCTGGTCTTCGGCATCGTTCAGCTCGGAGAAACCGTTGGCGATTTCACGCCCACCGACAAAAAATTCAAAACGATCGGTAATCGCAGGGTCTTTGTCATTGCGTCGCGCCAGCGGTGAGACTTCCGTGGGATAAGAAGTGATGAAGGTCGGGTTTTTGAGCTTGCCCTCGACTGTTTTCTCAAATATTTCGAGCAGAAGTTTGCCGGCACCATAACCAGGCTTTACTGGAATATCCAACTGTCCGGCAACCGTGCGCAAGGCTTCCACTGAATCCAGATCCGATTGTTGCATGCCTGAATTGAATTGCAGGATGGATTCCTTCAGCGTCATGCGCTGGAAACGCTGGCTGAAATCATATTGTTCGCCCTGGTAGGTAACCGTTTCGGTTGCCAGCACTTCCCGCGCCAGGCCACGCATCATCTCTTCCGTGATATTCATCAGATCATGGTAATCGGCATAGGCCTGGTAGAACTCAAGCATGGTGAATTCCGGATTATGGCGTGTGGACAGGCCTTCGTTACGGAAATTGCGGTTGATTTCATAGACTTTCTCAAACCCCCCGACGATCAGACGCTTGAGATAAAGCTCCGGCGCTACCCGCAGATAAAGCCCCATGTCGAGTGCATGATGATGAGTTACGAACGGGCGCGCCGCGGCACCGCCCGGGATCACCTGCATCATCGGGGTTTCGACCTCGAGATAACCGAGACCATCAAGGTACTGGCGGATATATCGAATTATTGCGGTGCGTGTTTGGAAGGTTTTCCGCGTCACCTCGTTCATGATCAGATCAAGATAGCGCTGGCGGTAGCGGGTTTCGGTGTCCGTGAGGCCGTGGAATTTCTCCGGTAAGGGACGCAGCGCCTTGGTCAGCAGTCGCACCGCATCCACCTTGACCGATAGCTCGCCAGTTTTGGTCTTGAATAGCGCCCCCTCCGCGCCCACGATGTCGCCGATGTCCCATTTCTTGAATTCCTCGTAGGCTGGCGGACCCACCTCATCGCGTGTGACATAGATCTGGATGCGTCCAGACATATCCTGCAAATGGGCGAAACTGGCCTTGCCCATCACTCGCCGGGTCATCATGCGACCCGCCACCTTGACCCGAATATTGCGCGTCTCTATCTCGGCTGGATCCTTTTCGCCATACTCGGCGCGCAACTCGCCGGCGATAACGTTGCGCCGGAAATCATTCGGGAAAGGATTGCCCTGCTGGCGCAGCTCGGCTAGTTTGGAACGGCGCTGGGCTATTTGTTCGTTTTCGTCTGGATCTGTTGACATTTATCTTTATAAACAGATATTTATATAGTTTAACTCATTTATTACATTAAGTAGTTTTCAGTCCACTTTTCAGGCTCGCATCGATAAACTTGTCGAGATCGCCATTCAACACTGCCTCCGGGGTGCCGCTCTCCACCCCTGTGCGCAGATCCTTTACCCGCGACTGGTCGAGCACATAGGAGCGTATCTGATGGCCCCATTCGATGTCAGACTTGCTGTCTTCCAGCTTTTGCTTCTCTTTGTTGCGCGCCTGTAATTCACGCTCGTAGAGCCTGGATTTCAACATGGCCATGGCCGCCGCTCGATTGCGATGCTGAGAACGATCAGATTGGCATTGAACCACAATCCCGGTCGGAATGTGCGTGATACGGATCGCGGAATCGGTGCGGTTGACGTGTTGTCCTCCCGCACCACTGGCACGATAAGTATCTATTCGCAAATCGGCAGGATTGACGGCCACCTCGATGTTTTCCTCGACTTCGGGATAGGCAAAAACCGAAGCAAATGAAGTATGGCGACGGTTCCCCGAATCGAATGGGGATTTACGTACCAAGCGGTGTACCCCGGTTTCGGTACGCAAGTTGCCGTAAGCATAGGGACCGGTAAATTTGACAGTGGCACTTTTGATTCCGGCCACCTCACCTTCAGATATTTCCAATATTTCGGTCTTGAAGCCGCGTCGGTCACCCCACATCAGGTACATGCGTAACAGCATATTGGCCCAATCCTGGGCTTCGGTACCGCCGGAACCAGACTGGATGTCAAGAAATGCATTGTTGGCGTCCATCTCGCCCGAGAACATTCGCTGGAACTCAAGACCTGCCAGCTCTTTTTCCAGCTTCTCAAGATCTCCGGAGACGGACGTGACTACATCAATGTCGCCTTCCTCGCGCGCGAGCTCCAACAGTTCGCGGGAATGGGTTAATTCGGCGTTAAGTCGTGTGAGGGTACCAACTTCGGATTCCAGTTTGGCGCGCTCGCGTCCAAGTTCCTGGGCACGTTGGGGATTGCTCCAGACCTCGGGCTGTTCGAGCTCGCGCTGAACTTCTATCAGGCGTTGCTGCTTGAAATCGAAGTCAAAGATACCCCCGTAAGACCTGTGACCGGTCGTACAGATCGTCAAGTTTATTGAATAATGGATTCAGGTCTTCCACGAAAGCATCTTCACGCTTTAACTATTAGAATCAGTATATTACAATATCTTATTAATATACTTTGTTAATTCTTAAATGTCCAGATTCGCGTTACGTCAGACTACTTTAACACCCAATATTTCACCGATGGATTTTTTGATGAGCCTGACGGCCTCGGGCCCCTCGATATCCACTACCTGCTCCAACACCCATTTGCTGTCGGTCTTTTCCATGGCTGTGGAGACTTTCTCGCCCAAGTAACGCAACACCGAAAAGCTTGGGTCGTGGCCCTGGAATTCTAGTTCCGAATAATCGGCGAGACGGGAATTCAAGGTGCTCACGAATTCCCCGACATACCGACCTTCGCCGACAAATTCCGCCAGGTTGGTCGAGGTGATCCGCGCCGTGTGCTTGCCGAGCGTATTGATGAATCGTCCCCGTTCTTCTTCGGTCAGTTGTCCGTATACAATGCGGTCCGCAATCTGGATCAGGAACGCGATAAATTCGGTCAACACCGCGGCAACTTGACGATCGCCACCCAAGGCATAACCTTCCTTCTCCATGTGGCGCGTAATCTCTTGTGCGATGCGCCAGATATTTGTGGCGACCACGCTGGCCCGATCTTCCAGCGTCTTCGGCCCTTTCTTGCGAAATTTTGTCTTCAGGCGAATCGCCATGGCGCGCATTATAGGGGAGTTTTCCTATACGGCATAAGCGGACGGAGTAAACCTACAGAAAATCTGTTATTCCTTCGCGCGCGGGGGCCACTCTGGCAATATGCGGCAAACCTTTTTACGGAGTTACTCATGTCGGAACCGGATATGAATTTGGCGAGCGGCATTTCCGCTTTTGAAGCAAAGGAATTCGCAAAGGCGTTCAAGTTTCTCTCGCCGCTGGCAGAATCCGGCGATGCGCAGGCGCAAT
>DATCZH010000092.1:0-4997 GCA_036526015.1 Sulfuricaulis sp. | reverse complement strand
CGGCGACCGTGCGCAGGCGCAACATCGCCGTTTCGCCCCGGATAAATTCATAAGGCAGGGACTTCCCCAGTTGGCGCACATCCTCGATGCCACGTCCCATCAGTCGCTTCACCGAAGCGATGGTATTGAGCGGGTCTTCGTGGGCGACAGCCATGGCCTCATGCCCCACGACCGGCTCCTCTCCATTTGAGCGATAGTGCACCACGGAGGGCAGTAAGTGACGGCCGCTTTCATCCGGCAGGGTTTCGGTCACACCATTGCGCACGCAGGCGACCAACGAATTGGTGGTGCCAAGATCAATACCCACGGCATGGCGACGCTCATGGGGTGCTGGGGATTGTCCCGGTTCGCTGATTTGAAAAAGTGCCATGATCTTTAATTGTTAATATATGGGTACATGCGGCGATGACAGCAATACCGATGTCAGGTCAATTCTTCCTCAAGATTATCGATCTCATGATGCATCTTCTGCAGAAACTGCATTTCGCGCACGAGATTGCGCGCGCGGCTGGTTTCCTTCGAATAATCCTGGTTGAGCGCACCACGAAGCTGAACGATTTTTTCCAGCATGCGCTGATCGATCAGGTTCGCCAACTCCGCCAGTTGTTTTCCCGGGTTATCCGCCTGGCGGATCTCATCGAGATTCTCGCGCAGCTCCATTTGCTCCACGAGAAATGTCGGATCCATCGCTGTATCTGTTTCTTCGCCTATATCAACGCCGCGCAGTCCCAACAGATAACGTCCGCGTCGTACGGGATCCTTTAGCGTCTGGAAAGCCTCGTTGACCAGTGCCGTCATCTGTAAAGACAGACGCCGCTCCTGATCGGAGGCATTGGCGAATTTGTCGGGATGAACGCGACGCTGGAGCTCACGGTAGCGCAACGTCAAATCGTCGGCATCGACATCGAATGATACCGGCAGACCAAAGAGTTCGAAATGATTTTTGCCCGATGCGGCGCGCATGCCGGTGGCACTCGCCGTTTCAGGTATTAAAGCTTTCCCCGCAGCCGCAGGAGTCCTTGACGTTGGGATTGTTGAACTTGAAACCTTCGTTCAGGCCTTCACGAGTGTAATCAAGCTCGGTGCCGTCGAGATAGATGAGGCTCTTGGCATCCACGATCACCTTGGCTCCGTGACTTTCGTAGACATGGTCATCGGGCTCGATCTTGTCGGCGTATTCGATGACATAGGCCTTTCCCGAACAACCGGAAGTCCGCACGCCCAGACGCAAGCCCTCGCCTTTGCCGCGCTTCTCGATGAATTTCCGCACACGTTCCGCGGCGGCCTGGGTCAGGGTAATAGCCATGTTCGATACACTCCGTGACGCGCCCACGTTCAAGCGGCGTCGGCCTTAGAGCCTTTACCGGTTTTCGTCTGGTAATCCAAAATCGCTGCCTTGATGGCATCCTCCGCCAGGACCGAACAGTGAATCTTCACCGGCGGTAAAGCGAGTTCTTCGGCGATCTGGGTATTCTTAATCTTGCCGGCTTCATCGATGGACTTACCCTTGACCCATTCGGTCAGCAGCGAACTCGAGGCGATGGCGCTGCCACAACCATAGGTCTTGAACTTGGCGTCCTCGATGATGCCCAGCTCGTTGACCTTGATCTGCAATTTCATAACATCACCGCAGGCCGGGGCGCCGACCATGCCGGTGCCCACCTTCGTGTCGCTCTTGTCGAAGGAACCCACGTTTCGCGGATTCTCATAATGGTCCAATACCTTGTCACTGTATGCCATGGTTGTGCCTCCTGAATATTACCAAATTCATTTCATTCTCAATGCGCCGCCCACTGCACCTTGCTGAGATCGACGCCTTCCTGATGCATCTCCCACAAGGGTGACAGTTCGCGCAGTTTCGCGACCTTTTCCTTCACCAGTCGGGCGGCGTAGTCGATTTCTTCCTGCGTCGTAAAACGCCCGATGGTGAACCGAATGGAGCTATGCGCCAGTTCGTCGTTGCGCCCCAGCGCCCGCAACACGTAGGAAGGCTCAAGACTCGCCGAGGTACAGGCCGAACCCGAGGATACGGCAATGTCTTTGAGCGCCATGATCAATGATTCGCCTTCCACAAAATTGAAACTCATGTTCAGATTGTGTGCCACACGATGCTCCAGATCACCATTGACATATACTTCCGGAAGATCTTTCAGGGCCGTCAGCAAGCGATTGCGCAAGCCGCGGATCCGCTCAATCTCCGATGCCATTTCCTCTTTGGCGATACGGTAGGCCTCACCCATTCCGACACACTGGTGCGTGGCCAGGGTGCCGGAACGCATGCCGCGTTCATGTCCGCCACCGTGCATCTGGGCTTCGAGACGAACGCGAGGTTTGCGCCGCACGTACAACGCGCCGATACCTTTCGGACCGTAAGTCTTATGGCCTGAAACCGACATCAAATCGACGTTCATTGCATTGACGTCGATCGACACTTTGCCGGTACTCTGCGCAGCGTCCACATGAAATAGTACACCGCGCTCACGCGTGGTCTTCCCGATGGCGGCAATATCCTGAATAACGCCAATCTCGTTGTTAACATGCATTATCGACACTAGGATGGTGTCCGGGCGGATCGCAGCTTTTAGTTTTTCAAGATCAACCAAACCGTTTGGTTCGGGATCAAGATAGGTGACCTCGAAGCCGTCGCGCTCGAGCTGCCGGCAGGTATCAAGCACGGCCTTGTGTTCGGTCTTGCATGTAACGACATGTTTGCCCTTCTTTCCGTAGAAATTCGCCACGCCCTTGATCGCAAGGTTATCGGACTCGGTGGCGCCTGAGGTCCAAACAATTTCCTTGGGATCGGCACCGAGCAACGCCGCGACATTGGCTCGCGCCTCCTCGACCGCCTCCTCCGCATGCCAGCCGAAGGGATGCGAGCGCGAAGCTGGATTGCCGAATTCACCATCCAATGTCAGATAGCGGCACAGCTTCTCCGCCACGCGCGGATCCACTGGAGTGGTGGCAGAGTAATCCAAATATATGGGCTTCTTCATAATCTTTACATCATCTCCAAACTTTCCTTTCCTTTTCCTTCATCGACCGCCATGCGATTTTCATGCAGCCGAATTCAAGAAATTCAAAACGTTGTTATGTGCTGTGCGTTAGAAAGCCACACCGCTTGCCCGATCCATCGACAAGCGATGTGATTACCTCTATCCAACAAACCGGCATCGCCACCCCCCACCGAGCAGTCAGGAGTTTGCCGCAGCCTGCATCCTGCCTTCCTGGCGCGACGCGACTTCCTGCACATGGGGCTTTGTGACCAGATCGCCCAGCGTGATTCCATTGAGGAACTCATGTATCCGGACGCTAAGGTCTTCCCACAACTGATGTGTCAGGCAGGTTTCGTCACCATGGCAGTTCTTTTCGCCGCCACAACGGGTAGCATCGATATTCTCATTGATGGCTACGATAATTTCCGCCACCGAGATTTTGTTTGGCGCCATGGCCAAGTTATAACCGCCACCGGGACCGCGGACACTATCAACCAGACCGCTACGACGCAGCTTGGCGAACAATTGCTCAAGATAAGACAGTGATATGCCCTGACGCTTGGCGATGTCAGCCAAGGTAACAGCGCCTTTGTCATAGCGAAGCGCCAAATCAAGCATGGCTGTTACAGCGTAACGACCTTTTGTTGTGAGTTTCATAAGATATATTCCCACACTATTTATATACGCTAAATTTTTACATACTTGATATATTCAGTCAACTATTCTCTTTGGAAGTATCTCCGCTTGGAGGGGGTGATGAAGGGGGATTTTCAAGGTTTTCGACATCCAAATAAGGCATATCCAGATTAACCTTGACCCCGGTCTTCTCCAAGGCCTCAGAGAGAATTTTCAGCTTCTTATCGGAGAGATGCATGTGATCCAGTATGAGATCAATGGCATGGGCCACGGGGTCGGGCATGTCCTGGCTTTGGCCATAGGCATCGAAGCCGATTTTCTTAGCCATCGCTTCCCGTTGCTGGGACTTGTCATCGGGTTTTTTCGCTCCCATGACGCGACCGGGAATACCGACGACAGTAGCGCCAACGGGAACATCCTTAACCACGACGGAATTGGAACCTACCCGGGCGTTATCACCCACGGTAATGGGTCCCAGAATCTTGGCGCCGGCCCCGACAACTACATTGTTTCCCAGCGTCGGATGGCGCTTTTCCTTGCGCCAAGTGGTCCCGCCCAGGGTCACGCCGTGATACAGGGTGACATCATCACCGATTTCAGCAGTTTCGCCGATCACCACCCCCATGCCGTGATCAATGAAAAAGCGTTTCCCGATTTTAGCCCCCGGATGGATCTCTATACCGGTCAGCCAACGCCCCAGCAGGGAGAGCATCCTAGCGAGCCAGCGTAGCCGCCAGATCCAAAGTCGGTGCGCCATGCGGTGAAACATCAGCGCATGAATACCCGGGTAGGTGGTCAACACCTCAAGCGTGGAGCGCGCGGCCGGATCGCGCTGAAAAACGCTTTCAAGATATTCATGCAGACTTTTAAACATGGGGGATAATGTCCAGATTCAAAAATTATAAATATTGTTGATTGTTTTAGTCAAGATTTATCATGATGTTTCTGGATAGCGGTAAGTATGCCACGCAATATGTTCAGTTCGTTATCATCCAATTCAGCCCTATTGAACAGCCGCATAAGCCGCCGCATTAGCAGCCGCGGATTATCCGGATCCAGAAAACGGACCTGATGGAGCACCTTTTCCAGATGCTCATAGAAGCGGTGCATGTCCTCTTGGTTTACCGGCAGACCTTCATGCCTGCCTGTTGCCTTAGATGTCACTATTTCAACCAAGCTTGCGCGGAATAGCTCGTAGGCCAGAATCTGAACCGCACTCGCCAGATTCAACGAGGAATAATCTTTGTCTGCCGGGATGGTCACCATGGCATGGCAACGATCAAGTTCCTCGTTAAGCAATCCGGTACGTTCCTGACCGAACAATAACGCCACCGGCCCCTTCCCTGCCCCCGCCACCAACCGGCGCGC
>DATCZH010000091.1:0-3651 GCA_036526015.1 Sulfuricaulis sp. | reverse complement strand
ACGCTTCCTTGGTGGCGGGATCGGCCAGCCTTTCCCGGTCGTCCTGCGCGAAGCGAAACAGGCGATCGGTCGTGGTGACGATATTTTCGATTTCGGAGCTGGCGCGCGCTTCGAGCAGGGGGATGGTGTTGATCAGGATGGCCTGATTGGGAAGCAGGCTCCCCGCCTGCTTGAGTTCCCCTAGCGCGGCGCGGGCCTGAATGCAGGCCTTGAGGATCGCCCGGCTCTCGATGTCCGCCCGCGGGGGCAACGGTGGCAGGGCATTATAGGGCTTGCTCGGGTCGAAGCCATTCATGGGTCGTGAAAATCCTGATAATCGACATGTTCGGGGAACCTGTCGACGCCATCGACAGGTTAAATCCATATGTCGAAATAGTATAGTTTATTCGACATATAGAAAAGCCCCTTTTTTCTGTCCGTCATGAACCCCGGAATGACGCCCCGGCTCTACTTCTTCCCCCCATCCCCCTCTTTCCCCTGCTTGGCCTTGAAAGGATAGGAACTGCCCGTGTAACCCCTGGCCGGGATGTATAGCGACAGAATCATGGTCGCAGCCAGGACAACAACCGTCGCCACTAGCGACCAGGCCACCGGGACATGGTAAACGTCGACCAGCAGCATCTTGCCGCCGATCAGAACCAGCACGATGGCGAGACCGTAGCTCAGCAGATGAAACCGCTCGTGCAGGCCGGCGAGAAGAAAATACATCGCGCGCAGGCCGAGAATGGCGAAGACGTTCGAGGTCAGCACGATGAACGGGTCGAGCGTGATCGCGAAGATGGCCGGGATGGAATCCACCGCGAACACGACATCCACAATGCCGATCAGCAGGATCACCACGAACAGCGGCGTCGCGACCTTCGCACCGTCAATGCGAGTGAAGAACTTCTCGCCGTCGAAGTCGGGCGATATGCGCATGTGCTGTCGGATCCACTTGAGCGCCGGGTTCGCCTCCAGGTCGGGCTCCTGCCCGGCGGCCCACCACATTTTCACCCCGGTGAACACCAGGAACGCGCCGAACAGGTACAGCACCCAGTGGAAGCGTGCGATCAGCCAGACACCGACCAGTATCATGATTGCGCGCAACACCAGCGCGCCGAGAATTCCGATCATCAATACTCGCTTCTGGAATTCCGCCGGTACCACGAAATACGTGAACACCATGAGAAACACGAAGATGTTGTCCACGGCCAAGGCCTTTTCGATGAGATAGCCGGTGAAAAATTCGAGCGCCTTGGCGTTTGCCATGGTGCGCTCCGCTTCACTGGCGCTCAGCCCACCCAGGTACCACCACAACCAGCCCAGGAACACGAAGGACACCGCGACCCAGATCAATGACCAGACGGCGGCCTGCAGCATCGATACCTTGCGGGCGCCTTGGCGATTCAGGGTGAAGAAATCAACCAGCAGCGCGACGAGAACGAACGCCACGAACAACGTCCACATCATTGGTGTACCGACACCCATCATGACATAGAAGACTGGCTAGCGGTGCCGAACTCTACCCTGCATCTGCTTTTCGAGCGTCAGATCATCTTCCGGGTAAGGGAAGCGGACGTGTCCATAGCGAATCGCCAACACGGCCAGCGCCAACACCAGTATCGCGCCGGACACCGCGAACAACCGCCACACATCCATCTCCTTCATTTCCAGCACCATGTAGCGCGCCAGTGCCACCATGCCGATGTAAAGCGGGATGCGCACCGGCAGCTTGCCGGATTCAAAGTACAGTCCAACCATGGTCAGCACTTCCAGGTAGATGAACATCAGCAGCAGATCAGCCAAAGTCACACGGCTGGTGGCAATCATGACGTTGACCTCCTGCACGCCGGCGATCACCGTCGCCACCGCAATGACCAGCAAGCCAGCGTTTTCCACCACACGCAGGGATAAACTGGCATAGCGTTTTGGACTGCGCAGCATCACGATCCCATCCCGTAATTTCCGTTCATCCCCAGACTATACCTTGCCGGTCTTGCGAACAATATACTTGTTCCCGCGCCGATGCGTGGGCGACTACATCGACCGCGCCCTGCTCTCTCTTTTCTTCCAGGCCCAGTGGCACGCCCAGGCCACGGCAAAGCAGATCCATGCAGTCAGCAACACGTGCGAAAGAAAATGCGCGCCACGCGCGAGGCGCACGCCGAACGCGCGCGCCAACGGCCCGCGCAGCGTCCAAGTTAGCAGGGCCGCCAGCGCCGCCACCGCCATCAGCAAAGGCATTACCGGATAAGACTCGCGGATGTTGCCAATCACCTCACGGGTGTACACAAGATAATCCACCGCAATGAAATTGAAGCGCGTCTCAAACTCGATCCAGAACAGCAGCTCGGCCAGGGCGTTGAACAGCAGCGCCGCCGTCACGAACCAGAAAAACCCGTAACGCACCCAGCGCTGCCACGCGGCCGCGCGCCAGCGATAGCCCAGCGCGCCCTCATACAGCAGGAACGGCACCAGCAGGAAACACAGGGCGGCCACGTCGAACCACAGACCGAAGGCGAGGAAGCGCGGCCAGCCGGCCGCCGGCACGCTGTCGGTGCCGGTATAGATCGCAAGTACGACACGCGTAGCGGTGAAGATGGCGAGCGCGACGAGCGCCAGTAGCGTCACGTACAGCAGCCCTCTTTCCGCCAGCACCGCCGTCAAGCCCCGGGATTTATTTGTTTTGTTCACGCCTTGCGCGAACGCGGCAACTGCATGGAATATTTTTCCTCGCCATAGGGAAACTTCACGTGGCCGTAGCGTATGGCGAGCACAGCGAGCGCGAGCATCACGATCGACCCGGACACGCCGACCATACGCCACAGGTCCATGTCCTTCATGTCCAGGATCAGATAGCGCGCCAGCGCCACCATGCCGATGTAGAGCGGAAACCGCACCGGCAGCTTGCCGGACTCGAAATAGAGCCCGACCATGGTGAGCACTTCGAGGTAGATGAACATCAGCAGCAGGTCGGCCAGCGTCACCCGGCCGGCGGTGAGCATGACCTGGACCTCGTGCCAGCCGGCCACGATGGTGGCAATGCCGATGATCGCGAGGCCGACGTCTTCGACCACGCGCAGGGTCATCCCAGCATATCTCGAGGTGCGACGTTCCATTGCCATGTCTCCTGTGCAGATGCCAACCATAACAAAAAAGCGGATCGGGACGGAACGCCTGCCCCGCGATCCGGCCGGATCAGGGCGTGGCGGCAAGCTTGTCCGTCAGCGCCTCGATGTGTTTCGGGAATTTTCGCCGTGGCGGCTGCGGAGGAAGGCACGGCGTCATCGGCCATGGCCCGCGGCGCCATCGGCTCAGAATTCGTCGTCCTCGTCCGCGTCGCGCCTAGCGTCGAGGTCGCGGTCGTGACGGTGGATAGCGCCGTGCAGTTCGGCCACCACGTCATGCAGGGCGGCGATCGAGGGCTCGGTGGTGCGCCCGTAACGTTCGCGCAGGGATTCCATGAGCGCTTCCAGCCGCACGAAGATCTGCTGTTGGGGATCGATCGGCCCGTCGGCCCAGCCGACCATATCGGCCAGGCCGGAAACCTTTTGCGCCAATACCACGTGCGAATCCGGCGTCGAATCCTCGGCCTCGACGGTTTTTTTGATCTCGTCCAATAAGGCGGGGAGTTTCATACGCCGGAGATCACGATGGCCACCGGGGACTACG
>DATCZH010000090.1:0-3349 GCA_036526015.1 Sulfuricaulis sp. | reverse complement strand
GCGGATATTCCCAACCAGACAACACTGGCCCAGTTGGTTGTGGGGTGCCTCGAAAGCGCGCGGCGACCCGGCAACAAATACGCGGCGACGTGACGCTGCGCTTGGTCATTCGCGCAAACTTTTCAACTGATGCCTATACAGCGGGAGAGTTACAGCCGCCAGCCTCAGCGCACACGCAGCGCGAGAAGGTCCATGGTCAGTGCCACCCCCGTATGCACGACAACGCCGCCGGCAATCGAGCGGGTGCGTTGTGCCACCTCGGCCAGTATCACGCCTGCAACGATCGCCGCCAGCGCCTCAGGCAGCGGCTTATGAAAGTGAATCATGCAGTATGGCACGACAGAGACCCAGACCGCCGCGCGGCCCAGAACCTGGCCGAGACCAATCGCGAGGAACCCGCGAAAAAAGAATTCGAGCGCCAGAAACTGGGCCAGATACGCCAGCTCCCAGACCAGCACGGCTTGCGTTGGTGCAATGAATGCTGCACGGAAGAACGGGTAGACGGCTAGAAACCCGGGCTGGCTGGCCGCATAAAACACCACCGGCATCATCACCAGCAACATGACGCCATACAGGATCCAGTGACGCAGGGGCACGTCCAAACGCCAGCCAAAGTCCCGCAGCCGCTGACCGAAGCCGAATCGCACGATCAGCATGGGTATCGGCAGGTAAAAAGCGATGCTTCCCAGCGCCCACCACAGGTGCGGATAGAGCCCCATGTGGGGCGCGCTCCACTGCGGAAAGTGACGGATGAAAAACGCCGGCCGGAAAACGAACTCCAGCAACGTCAGCGCCAACGCGGTGTAAACGAGCGTGATCGCAACGCGACGAGTGGCGGGATCCATCGGGCCATGAGGGCTCGGCAGGCTCCGTTGCAGAACGCGCATCAACATACTGATATACCTGCCAAATACCCGAAGACGGACTCCAAATATTATCGGAGAAGCTGACGCCGCCCCAGGAATCTTTTTCCCCAACCCCGATCCGCGGTCAGTGCCGGGCCACCCTCTTCTCGTCGTGCAACCTCGCGCTCTCGAGTATGTCCAGCTCAGGGCGGTAAATGGAGGTCTCGATTTCCAGGAAGCCGAGTACCGTGTGAAAAATGTTGTCGTGCGAGAATCGCATTCCGCGTTTCTTGTGAATTTCCGGAATATTCACGTCGTCGAAACTCGCGCCGAACCACATTACAGCGGGCACGCGGAGCTGCGATTCGGGCGCGACGAATTTAGGAAATCCGTGCAGGTACATGCCGTTTTCTCCCAGCGACTCCCCGTGATCGCTGACGTAGAACAGGGCCGCCTCGAACCGGCCGCTGTTCTTTTCGAGCACGTCGATCGTCTTGGCCAGAAAATGATCCGTATAAAGAATCGCGTTGTCGTAGGCGTTGTCGATCTCCTCGCGGCTGCAGCGGCTGAGCTCGTTGGTTTTGCAGGCGGGCGTGAATTTTTCAAATTCCGGCGGATAACGCAGGAAATAGGCGGGTCCGTGGTTTCCCATCTGGTGCAGGACGATGAAAATATCTCCCTTGGGATGCGAATCGATATAGGGCTGCAATGCGCTTAGCATGCCCTCATCACGGCACTCGACATCACAAACCGGGTTGACGCTCGGAGACCGGTAGTCCTGAAAGGGCACGCGCACCGCGACGCCTTTTGAGTCCGAGTTGTTCTCCAGCCAGAGAACATTGACGCCGCTGCGCTGAAGGACATCGAGCAAATTCTCGCTGGCCGCCGTCTTGCGCGAGCCGGCCGCGGCCTCCCCACCCAGTGAAAACATGCACGGAACGGAGATCGCGGTCGATGTGCCGCAGGCCCAGAAATTGGTAAAACTGATTGCGTTGGCCTTTCTCAACATCGGGTTCGTGTCGCGTTGATAGCCGTTGAGAGAAAAACGGTCCGCGCGGGCGGTCTCGCCCACGACCATGATGATCAACTCGCGGTGCGCGTCCCACGCCGGGATTTTTGAATCAGCGCCAATTGCCACGACGGGACCGCTCGAGCCTGGCGCTAGGAAACGGGTCGCATACTTGATCACCGAGTACACGTAGTACGTCGGGTTCGCGTACGCGCGCAGAACCTTGTGCTCGCGATAAAAGCTGGCGTAGAAGCTTCCGAACGCCACCACCAGTCCAACCATGACCGAGAGCGTGATACCCACCAACTTGAGGCGCGCAAAGGACTCGACGCGCAATCCGCGCCAACGCAGCGGTGTCCTGCTGACAGCAAGCGCCGGCACGATACCGAGCACCGCGATGTACGCCAGCAGCTTGAGACTGGCCAGATCCCGGGCCTCGGCCGGGTGGGTCAGCACGATGTTGTGGAGCATCTCGTCATTGATGACGATCCCGTAACTGTCCATAAAGTAAGCCGCCAGCGCGGACAGCAGCAAAAAGAGGATCAGCACGGGCTTCGTCGAATGCTTGAAACACAACATTGCGAACAGGATGACGGTCGCGCCGCCGAACACGATGATCACGGAAAGCAGGGCCATCGCGTTGCCGCCCATTATCGGATAAGTCTTCAGCACGTTCGAAATGAACGCGCCATTTCCAAAGGCGGTCAGAAACGCGGCGACCAGAAGGATCAGGGTATTGCTGGTCAGGCCGGTCCTCGGCAGGCGGAATGGGACCATGGGATCAGGGGGCCGCGCGTTGCTGCGTGCGGCGCGTCAATCGCGGCTTCGTTGCCGGCGCCTTCGTTACTCACCGGACAGGAAACAGCTTCAATGAACTTGCGCCATCGTCAGATGGCGCAGGGTAATGGTTGCAGCATCGCTCATGTTGTATACCTGTGCGGAACTCAAGATGGCAAGGGGACCGCTCGACGCACCAATGACCGCATCAAGCCATGTTCGTTGACCGACGGTTTCACCAAATACCCTTTTGAGCTCCATCCTTGCAGACAAACTCCGGTTCCGGGAGAGCCGAAGTTTACAGCTTCGCCGCCGCCGTTGGCGCAACAACTCGTCTGAACGTCCATGATGTTCGGCTTTTTCCGTGGGTTACAACCCCACTTGCGGGGAAAATCCAGGCATTCGAGGGACACCGGGCAACAGGCGATCGGGACCGGCAAACAGCTGATTTGCTTGAGCAGCGTTGCCGGCGCTCGGAGCCGAGCGCCAGATTTCGAGCAACTGAACCTTACGGTGGCACCACCTCAACGAAAGCCAGCCAGTCGCCACGCAACTACCAAAGCGCCTTGAGCCTTCCGCCGTCTAGGTTGAGCGACACGCCGGTGATGTAGCTCGCTCGTTCCGAGCAAAGGAACACGATTGCGTTTGCCAGCTCCTCGGGCTTGCCGAAGCGGTTCACTGCGTTCTTGCGCGCCGCGAGGCGCCGCGCCTCCTCCTC
>DATCZH010000089.1:0-4840 GCA_036526015.1 Sulfuricaulis sp. | reverse complement strand
GGCGCTATGACAGATGGCCTGCATCACGCGCGCCGCCAGCTCGCGCGCCGGTTTTTCAGCATAGTGCAGGCCGAGCATGATAAGCGTGTCCGCCAGTCCTGTGAGACCGAGGCCGATGCGTCGCGTTCCCCGGGCTTGGTTCGCCTGCTTGTCCAGCGGGAATTGAGAGGCATCGATGACGTTGTCCATCATGCGCGTGGCAAAGGCCGCGGCTTTGCTGATGCCGTCGAGGTCGAGCCGCGACTTGTCGGTAAACGGATTGTGCACGAAGGCTGTCAAGTTGAGGGAGCCCAAATCGCATGCCCCATACGGAGGCAGGGGGATTTCGCCACAGGGATTGGTGGTGCTGATTTGTTCGCGATACCACAGATTATTGGCCTGATTGATGCGGTCGATGAACAGAACGCCCGGCTCGGCATATTCATAGGTTGCGCGCATGAGCTTGTCCCACAAATCTCGCGCCCGCACATGGCGGTGGACACGACAACGTATCGGCTCGGCAGCACTCGACCAGGGCCGCATAACCGTTTCCGTTCCCGCAGGGGAGGACTCCTGCGGAAAGACCAGCGCCCAATCCCGGTCGCCGTGCACCGCCTCCATGAAGGCATCCGTCACCAGCACCGAGAGATTGAACCGGCGCAAGGCCTGGCTGTCGCGTTTGGCAGCAATGAACACCTCAATGTCGGGATGGTCGCAGCGCAGTGTAGCCATCATCGCGCCACGCCGCGCGCCGGTGGAAAGCAGTGTCCCGCACATCGCATCCCAGATCTGCATGAAGGAAACCGGTCCGGAGGCGACGGTGCCGACGCTTCGGGCTTGGGTGCCGCTCGGGCGCAACGTCGAGAAGTCATACCCCACGCCACCCCCTTGTTGCATGGTGAGCGCGCCTTCCTTGAGCCCATCGAATATCCCGTCCATCGAGTCTTCGAGGGTTCCCATGGCAAAGCAATTGAACAGCGTTACGCGCCGTCCGGTGCCGGCCCCCGCCTGAATTCTTCCTCCGGGCAGGAATCGGAAATCACGCAAGGCTTCATAAAAATAATTTTCCCAGTGATTCCCGTTGTCTGTTTCCACCGCCGCCAGCGTACGCGCGACCCTATGCCAAGTATCGTCCACGGTCCGGTCATGAACCTGATCGCCATCGCGGAACCGGTACTTGCTGTCCCAGATGTGACGGGAAATTTCGGTAATGAAGGGATCGCCGGTCATAACGTTCAATTCTGCCCCGATTTCACAGCTTAAGAAATTGTACGCTTGAGCAAGGGCTTTAGCAGCTTGAGTGGCCGGGTATTGAGCACATCCTTTTTTTCCAGCCAGCCGCGTCTTGCCTGTCCCACTCCATACAGGAGATTGTCGAAATCCTGGATGCTGTGGGCATCGGAGCTGATGGCGACAAGCACGCCTTCATCACGCGCCATCTGGCAGTAGATGTCCAGCAAGTCCAGTCGTTCCGGGTGGGCATTGAGCTCGAGATAGCAACCACGTTCACGTGCTTGACGAATGATCTTGAGTATATCCGCATCGTAGGGCTCGCGACTGTCCAGCAGACGTCCCGTGGGATGGGCCAGAATGGTGAAGTGCGGATGATCCATGGCACGCAGAATGCGTTCGGTCTGTTTCGCGCGCGACAGATGGAACTTGCTGTGCACCGCACCAACCACGAGATCCAGCTCGGAAAGCACGTCATCGGGCAGATCGAGATGCCCGTCCTCGAGGATATCCACTTCAATGCCCTTTAATACAGTGATGTTCTTGAGCTGGCCATTCAGTTTGTCGATCTCGTGCATCTGCTTTCGCAGACGCTGCGGGTCGAGCCCATGCGCTACGGTGAGCCGGCGCGAGTGTTCGGTAATGGCAATGTATTCGAAGCCGCGTTCGCGTGCGGCTTCGGCCATCTCCCGCAGGGTATCGTGGCCGTCGGTAGCCTTGGTGTGAGCGTGAAGATCTCCCTTAAGATCGGCGAGTTCCACGAGCTTTGGCAGCTTGCCGGCGCGTGCAGCCTCGATTTCGCCACGGTTCTCGCGCAGTTCGGGCGCAATCCACGGCAGGCCGATAGCGTGGTAGACGGATTCCTCCGTGCTGCCGGAAACAGGCTTTTCGCCTTTGAAGACGCCATATTCGCTGATCTTGAGTTTGCGCTCCTGGGCGAGTCGGCGGATTTCGATGTTGTGCGCCTTGGAACCGGTAAAGTATTGCAACGCGGCACCGAAACTTTCTTTCTTCACCACTCGCACGTCCACTTGCAGGCCGGATTGGAGAATCACGGTGGCGCGCGTGCCGCCCTTGGCGTTTATTTTTTTGACCTCGTCATAGGCAACGAATCGGTCCATCACCTTTTCAGCATTGGTCGCTGTTACCAGAATGTCGATATCACCGACGGTCTCCTTGAAACGCCGATAGGAACCCGCGAGCATCACCTGGCTGACATCCGGGATTTTTTCCAGATATTTTTTCAATGGTTCAGCATATTGGGCTGCCACGGCCAGCTTGAAGCGCTTCTGTTTGGCCACATGCGTGGTGATGGCATGCAAGATGGTCTGCTCAGTTTTGGCGCCGAATCCCGGCAGTTCACGAATGCGTCCGTCATGGGCAGCGCGTGCGAGCTGTTCAATCGTGTGCACATCGAGTTCGTGGTAAAGCGAGCGCACACGCTTCGGACCTAGGCCCGGAATCTTCAGCAGCTCGGTGATGGTGGGCGGGGTTTTTTTGCGCAGTTTGTCGAGCGACTGGCAGTGGCCGGTCTCTACAATCTCCTTGATCTTGGCGGCTAGATCCTCGCCGATGCCGGGCAGTTCGGTCAGGTCCTCGCCCTTGGCCACCATGTCGGAAGCCGGCACGCCCATGCCTTGCAGCTGGCGCGCGGCATTGCGGTAGGCGCGCACGCGGAAAGGATTCGCATTTTCGATTTCAAGGAGGTCGGCTATTTCCTCGAAAATGTTGGCGATGTCGGCGTTGTGAACAGGCATGATCAGTTCCTTCTGACCAGCGCGATCAGCTCCAGGGCATTTCGCGGCGCCGCACCCCGGGCATCGTTGTCGAAATAAACGTGGACATCGCGACCTTGTCGGAGCCAGCGGCGAATACGTTTGGCCCACTGTTGCAATTCCTTCATGCCGTAGGCCGAGGCATAAGTAACAGCATGTCCGTGCAACCGGACGTACACCATGTCAGTGGTCACGGCGTCCCACAAAGCCCAATCAGCGGCATCCGATTGACAAACGGCCAGCCGATGGGCGTGCAGGCATTCGGCGACCTCGTCATCGAACCAGGAATCATGGCGAAATTCGATCGCATGCCGGGCTTGGGGCCAGGATTTCAGCGCCCTGGCGAAAAGCTGTAAACGTTCCATGTTTTTGCGAAACGGTCGCGGCAATTGCCACACGACGGCCGCCAGCTTTTCACCCAGGGTTTTTGCGCGATCGCGCTCAAGGTGAATAGCAGCCAGCGGGTCGGCAAGTTTTTTGTTGTGTGTCAGGTAGCGGTTGCCCTTGATGGCGAAGCGGAATTTGGCCGGTGTCTCGTCACGCCAGCGACGGAATGTTTCCTGGCTTTGCAACCGGTAGAAAGTGGCGTTGACTTCTATACCGCTGAAACGTTCGGCGCAGTACCGAAGCCAGTTCTTGCGCGAATTGTCACGATAAAAGTCATCGCGCCACGAGTCGTAATTCCAACCGCTGGTGCCGATATAGGCGCGGCTGCCCATGGCTCACCCCTTGATACAGACGAGCGGCACGAGACGCGCCACTTTACGCGCCAGCCCGGCGGCCTCGGCGACGTCCACCACGGCAGACACGTCCTTGTAAGCGCCCGGCGCCTCTTCGGCCACGCCGCGGCCGGAGGGGCTGCGGATCAGAATGCCGCGCGCGGCCAGGTCGTCGATGACCTGCCGGCCCTTCCAGGTCTTGTACGCCTGGTGCCGGCTCATGGCGCGCCCCGCGCCGTGACAAGCGGAGCTGAATGACAATGCCTCGCTTTTCGCGGAGCCGGTGAGTATATAGGAGCCGGTGCCCATCGAACCGCCGATCAATACCGGCTGACCGACAGGCCGCAGGACATCGGGAATATCCGGATGGCCGGGACCGAAGGCGCGCGTGGCACCCTTGCGGTGAACGTAAAGCTTGCGCACCCTGCCGTCCACGACATGGTCTTCGACCTTGCAGGTGTTATGGGAAACGTCATAAAGCAGAGGTAGCCGCGCCTTCGGGATGACTTCCGAAAAGGCGTCACGTACCAGATGAGTCAGAATCTGGCGGTTGGCCAGCGCACAATTGATGGCGGCTCGCATGGCGCCCAGGTATTTCTCGCCCAAGGGGGAGTTGATCGGCGCACAGGCAAGCTCACGATCGGGAAGCGTGATGCCGTACAGTGATGCGGCCATCACCATCTCTTTCAGGAACTCGGTGCCGATCTGATGCCCAAGGCCGCGCGATCCGCAGTGAATGCTGACGACGACGTCGTTCTCGCGAATGCCATACACGCTCGCTGTTTTCTTGTCGAAGACCTGCGCGACCTTCTGAATCTCAAGATAATGATTCCCACTACCGAGCGTGCCCATCTCATCGCGCTGGCGTTTCTTCGCATGCTCGGACACGTAATCCGGCCGCGCACCACGCATCTGGCCGTGCTCCTCGATGTGATCAAGATCAGCCACGTTGCCGTAGCCCTTATGCACGGCCCAGGTTGCGCCGCCCGAAAGCATCGCATCCATTTCGGATTGGTTCAGACGGATGGCACCGGTGCTGCCCAGTCCCGCCGGAATTTCTCTATATAAGGTATCGGCAAGCATTTTCTGAACCGCCATGACATCCTCGGTGTTGAGGCCGGTATGCAAGCAACGCAC
>DATCZH010000088.1:0-2457 GCA_036526015.1 Sulfuricaulis sp. | reverse complement strand
GGTATCCCGGACGTCGCGACGGCCAGCGCCTTGCCAGCCACGATCATGTTCACGCCAAGTTCCTGGGCACGATCTTCATCCAATTTCAGTGATATTTCTTCACGCGATGCTTGCCCGGTATGAATGACCTGGCTCAACTCTGCCATCTGCCCCAGTGAAAACGTAATTTCATCGGCCAGCGTGACCAACCTGGTGTTATCCTGCCCCAACAAACGCAGGACGACATCATGGCCTGGGCGCTCAACAAGGACCGGTGTTTCCCGTTTCTGCTCCAAGAAAAAAACAGTCAGTAATATAATTGCCGCCGCGGCTACGATCAGTGTGAGCGCTGCTCTGCGCAGCAAGAGGTGCAATAATCGATCGTACAATAGACGCCATTGGGCCATGACATGGCCCACGGCGGCTTGCCATGGATCGGCTGACCGGCGGGGATGGCGCACATCGAAAATCGGCACCAGCCATCCGGCAAGCCAGGCGGCAAGCAGCCAGGTGGCTCCAAAATAAATTACCAATTTGTGGAAGTTCGCGCCCAATTCACCGCCATCCATTATTATCGGAATAAGTGCCGCCATTAGGAGAATCGAGGGGGCCACGACCGGATTGATCCTTCCGAATGATGAGGCCGGCCGCAACGGGCGCTCGTACATCATCATGACACTGCCGCCCATAAGACCCAATCCCATGGCAAGACCGCCCAATGTCATGACATCGAGTGCCGTGCCTGTCAGGGCCATCACCACGAAAACACCTTGTAACGACGCGGCAACGATCACTCCGAAAATCACGGTACGCCGGGCAATGCCCCAGAACAAATACACGGCGAACAGAATCAGCGTGAATCCTCCAAGAATAGCGAAGCCTATTTTTCTGAGAAGCGGCCGGGTTTCATCGAATTTTCCTGAAACATCACGCAGGGCGATGCCATCCGGAATTAAACGGTTGGCGCGCATCCAGTCAACATGCGAGCGGACTCGCTCGACGACTTCCGACAATGCCGCCTGGGCCTGTTTGTGAACTATCACCTTGATTGCCTTTTGTCCGTCCACTTCCGGGAGCACGGCAGGGGGCTGATGGGTGAGCACAAGCCTTGCCACTTCCGAGAGACGTATGCTTTCGCCATCGGGCAATGTCACGGGCAGAGCCGCGACCGCGGCAAGATCGCCGGTCTGGACGGATTCACGTCGTGATCGCGACTTCACGGGAGACGGGCGAAACCGTGGCTGCGCTTCCGGGTTACGGCGGATTGCCAGGAAAAGATCTTCAAAAGAAAGCCCGTACCCGGCCAGGCGTCTCTGATCCGGCATGACAAGAATTTCCCGTACCGTTCCGCCCTGGATCTCGACCGTGGCCACACCGGCCAACTCCCGAAGGCGCTTGACAAATTCAGCCTCGGCCCAGTCTCGCAGCGCGAGCGAGTCAAGAGTTCTGGACGTCAGTGTGAATTCGACGCTGGCTGACGAGGCATCGGTCAACATGACTACGGGTGTCTCGAGAGACGCCGGCAGGGAAGCGCTGACGCGTTCCAGGCGCGACATCGCTTCACGCTGAACGGCAACGACATCGCGATGAGGTTTGATATGGAGGTCGACACTGACGCCTCCTGACATGGTGACCGTGTCCATGGCCGTCACGCCCGGAATCGCAGACAGCGCGGATTCAACTTGGCGCGTGAGCTTTTCGTCGATCACCGGCGCGGTCAACCCGGGAGCGGAAATACGGATATTCAAGCGCTGCTCCCCGGGAGACGGGGGCAGATCCACGGGAATCCGGCCGAGCGCGAAAAAACCCAGCAATACCAAGGCAAGGATCAGTACGACGATGACGGAGCGATAACGGGCGGAAGGGCGTGCGGCGGCTGGTGGCATGCGCCGCATGCTCCTCAGGGGCGAATTTTCACGGAAGACAACAGTGGCTCAAGCTCGGTCAGGGCCAACTGGTACACCTCGCGCTTGAAACTAATAATGTGATCCACCGCTGTCCAGTAATCAATCCAGCGCCATTCCTCGAATTCGGGCCGTTCGCACATATCGAGGCGCACATCCTTGTCCTGGCCAATCAGGCGCAGCAGGTACCAAATCTGTTTCTGACCCCGGAACGGACTGTGCGGTTGGCGACGGCGATATTGATCGGGAATGTCGTAATGCAGCCAGTCGCGAGTGCGTCCCAGCACTTCAATGTGTCCCGGCGAAAGGCCGACTTCCTCGCGCAGTTCACGATACATCGCCTCCACCGCAGGTTCTTCCGGCCGAATCCCTCCTTGTGGAAACTGCCATCCGTCCTGGCCGCAACGCCGCGCCCAGAAAACCTGGTTGAAATGATTGCACAGAATGATGCCCACGTTGGGGCGGTAACCATGTTCGTCTATCATTAACCATCCCGCAAAATTCGGTATAACGCGAAAACCATGTTCAGGATTTTTTCACGAAGACGCCACAGCGGCAATGCATCTATTGTCCG
>DATCZH010000087.1:0-6000 GCA_036526015.1 Sulfuricaulis sp. | reverse complement strand
AGGGCTTCACGGGTCTTGGTCTGTTTGCGTTTCGCCTGTTCCATCATCGAATCTTCAGGGTTGCCAGGCCGATCAACACCAGCACCACGGAAATGATCCAGAAGCGCACGATCACCCGTGGCTCGGGCCAACCCTTCAATTCAAAATGATGATGCAGCGGCGCCATGCGGAAAATGCGCTTGCCCGTCAACTTGAACGACACCACCTGCAGCATCACCGACACCGTCTCCATCACAAAAATGCCGCCCATGATGAAAAGCACGATCTCCTGGCGCACCACGACCGCTACCGTGCCGATGGCTGCTCCAAGTGCCAGCGCGCCGATGTCGCCCATGAACACCATGGCGGGATACGTGTTGAACCATAGGAAACCAAGGCCGGCGCCAACGATGGCGCCGCAGAAAATCAACATCTCGCCGGAACCGGCGATGTAAGGAAATCCTAGGTAGGCAGAAAACTTAAGATGCCCCATGACATAGGCAAAGATGCCCAAACCCGCCGCCACCATGACAGTCGGCATGATCGCCAGACCATCGAGGCCGTCAGTCAGGTTCACTGCGTTGCTGCTGCCGACGATCACCAAGTAAGCGAGCAAGATATAAACCGGACCCAAGTCAATTATGATGTTCTTGAACAGCGGTACGATGAGCGCTGTGTCCGCCGGGCTCTTGGCGGTGTAATACAAAAACAGCGCCAGCGTGAGACCGGACACCGTCTGCCAGAAAAACTTGGCTTTGGCACCGATACCACGCGGGTCTTTATTGACAATTTTCTTGTAGTCATCGACCCAGCCAATCGCCCCGAAAGACGCGGTGGCGAACAGTACCGCCAGCACAAAACGGTTAGTAAGGTCTGCCCACAGCAGGGTAGTGATGGCAATGGAGACGAGAATCAGCGCGCCCCCCATGGTCGGGGTCCCGGCCTTGGCCAGATGGCTCTGGGGACCATCTTTGCGTACGGTCTGTCCGATCTGGTGCACGCCCAGGCGGCGAATCATGGCCGGCCCTATCCAAAAGCTGATCAGGAGCGCTGTCAGCACGCCCAAGATGCTGCGCAACGTGATGTAGCGGAACACGTTCAGGAACGAAAAGTCTGGCGTCAGTATCTCGAAGAGATAGAACAACACCTAGCGTCCTCCCTCGGTGGACGCCGCGACCGGTGATTTTTTCGTGATGCCAGCGACGACCCGCTCCATGCGCATGATGCGCGAACCCTTGACCAGCACCGTCATGTCGGCATGCAGGCAGTCCAGAAGGGCTTCGATCAGGGACTCGTGGGTATCGAAATGGCGCGCGCCCTTACCGAACGCCCCCACAGCGATGCGGGAAAAATCACCGATGGCGAACAGCCTTTGGATACCAATGCGGGCCGCCAGCTCACCGACACGGAAATGAATATCGGCGGAAGATGGTCCGAGCTCACCCATATCACCCAGCACCAGCACGCGTTCACCGGCAAATTCCCTGAGCACCTGCAATCCCGCGGCGACCGAAGTAGGGTTGGCGTTATAGGTATCATCGATGATGCGGGCATTGCTGATGCCACGTTTTACCTCGAGACGGCCTGAAACCGTTTTGAGTTTCACAATCCCGTTTTTCACCTGCTCGAGCGAAGCGCCGGCGGCGATCGCCGCGCCCGCACCCGCGAGCGTGTTCAAGACATTATGTCTTCCTAACAGGGGTACGCGCATTTCGATGTCTCCTTGGATGGAAGTTTTAAGATGGATGACACTGCCAGACTCGGTGAGTCGGTATTCACCGGTGACGTCGGCCGGCCGGTCCAAGCCGAAGGTCAGGCACTTGTGCTTGCCGATTAGCGTCTTCCAATAAGAAAAATATTCATCATCGGCGTTCAGCACAGCCGTTCCGGCCGTTCTCAAGCCGGAGAAAATCTCCCCCTTGGCGCGGGCGACGCCCTCGACCGTTCCGCCGACGCCGGCCAGGTGCGCCTCGCCCGCGTTGGTAATGAGCGCCACTGTTGGCCGCGTCATCCGCGAGAGATAATCGATCTCACCAAAATGGTTCATGCCCATTTCGATCACGGCAAAACGATCACTGGCGCGCATGCGCACCAGCGTGAGTGGCACACCAATATCGTTATTAAGATTCCCGCGCGTGGTGCATACCGGTCCGACCTCGCCCAGAATGGCGCCGAGAATTTCCTTCACCGTGGTCTTGCCGTTGCTGCCGGTGATGGCAACGACGGGAAACCCGAACTGATTGCGCCAGAACGCGCCTAGGTTGCCGAGCCCCAGTCGTGTGTTGGGAACCTGAACGTAAGGAAGCGGTGTATCCATGTCGCGCGCCAGCATCGCCCCCGCCGCACCGGCGTTGATGGCCTCGGCCAGGAAGTTGTGGCCATCGTAGCGTTCGCCCTTGATTGCAATATAGAGATCGCCGGACTTCAGGCTGCGCGTGTCATGACTGACGCCGGTGAAAACAGCGTCCGCTCCCTTGAGTGGGCATTTCAGGACGTCGGCAAGTATCGCGAGGGACATCACGCTTCCGCCTCCAATAGACCGTGGTATCCTGAGATAGCAAGCCGTCGGTATCCGGCGGCATTCGTTATGTTCGTATCCCGGCGCTGCGCGCGTGGGGCGCCCCGGAGCGTCACCCGAGGGACCCGCGAAGCAGGATCGGGCAGCGCACGCATTTCCAGAGGGGCCCCAGCTCCGCGCTTCGCGGTCGCCATCTCCCTGCTCATGCCGCCACCTCCAGCAACGCGCGCACGGTATCTCGATCACTGTAGGGCAGTCGTTCGTTGCCGACTTGCTGAAAGTCTTCGTGTCCCTTTCCGGCAATCAGCACGATGTCATCTTCGCCAGCCTCCTGGATGGCCGTGGCAGTAGCGGCCCGGCGGTCGCGCATCACTGGCGGGGTGGCGCGCATCCCGCCGATAATATCGGCGATGATGGCATCGCCCGATTCATGACGCGGGTTATCGTCGGTGAGTACCACAACATCTGCCAGCCGCTCGGCGATTTCACCCATCACCGGACGCTTGCCGCGGTCACGGTCGCCGCCGCAACCGAAGACACACCAGAGTTTTCCTCGCGTATGCTCGCGCAGGGCCGACAATATTTTTTCGAGCGCATCCGGCGTATGCGCATAATCCACCACCACGAGTGGCAATCCATTCGTTCCACCAAAGCGCTCAACGCGTCCAGCCGGGGATTGCGCCCGTGATAACCGCGCGGTCGCCTCGTTCAATTCCACACCCAGAGCCAGCAGCGTCGCCAGAACCGCCAGCAGGTTATAGACATTAAATCGACCAATGAGCGTACTGCGCAGCTCAACTTCACCGTCGGGCGTCCGCACCCGTATCCACAACCCGTCGGATGAAGGCCGGACTTCCTGTGCACGCACATCACCGCCTTCGATGCCATAGCTCAGGGAGTTCACCTGCGTACCGAGCCCGAGCAACAGCTGACGCCCGAAAACATCGTCATGATTGATCACGGAAAATTTCAATCCCTCCATCGCGAACAGTCTGGCCTTGGCCCGGCCATAAGCTGTCATGTCGCGGTGATAATCGAGGTGGTCGCGCGACAGGTTGGTAAAAACCGCCATATCGAACTGCATGCCGTTCACGCGCCCCTGTTCGAGCGCGTGCGAAGAAACTTCCATCGCTACCTGTGCGGCCCCTTGACGCAGATACTCCGCCATCAGGCGCTGCAGCGTCACGGCATCGGGCGTGGTGTGCATCGAGGCGTTGAGCGTTCCCGGAAATCCACAGCCGAGCGTGCCGATCACGGCGCAGCGCCGGAGCGGCTCATCGAGGGCCTGTGCGAGCAGCTGTGTACAGGTTGTCTTCCCGTTCGTGCCGGTAACCCCCACCACCACCAGGCGTCGCGATGGTGATCCATAAAAGCGATCTGCGATGATTCCGATTTTTTGATCCAGGCCATCCACGCCGAAGGCCGGCACCGGCGCGCCGTGAAATTCAAAATCGTCGCCCTTTTCATATACGATCGCACCGGCGCCCGAAGCCACGGCATCGCCGATGTAATCCCGTCCATCGGTCAACATGCCCGGCATCGCTAGAAAAAGATCCCCAGCTTGCACGCGTCGGCTGTCGGTTTGCAGGCCGCGCACTTCGCGATTGACCACGCCGGGCACGCGCGCCATCCCTTCGAGCAGTTCGCGCAGGGTGATGGGCGGTTGCATCATTCAATCACCCGTTCGCTCTTGACTGTGATGAGGCGCGTTTCCGGGCGCGGGGCATCCGGCGGAACATCGAGCAGACGCAGCGCCCCCGTCATCACGTGCCCGAATACGGGAGCCGCCACCACACCGCCGTAATAACCGCCACGCACCGGCTCGTCCACCGTCACCACCATCACCAGCCGCGGTGAAACAGCCGGGGCAAATCCGGCGAACCAGGCGACGTATTTGTCATCCGAATAGCCTTCCGGTGTGAGCTTGCGAACGGTGCCGGTCTTGCCGGCCACGCGGTAATCCGCAACCTGCGCCGCCCGCCCGGTGCCGATATCCCCCACGGCCAGTTCCAGCATGGATTGGATACGGCGCGCCGTGTCGGCGGACATGATGCGTTCACCCTTCGGAACTGCATCCGAATGTTGCAAAGTAAGTGGGAGCGCGATCCCATTATTCGCGAGTGCCAGATAGGCGCGTGCGAGCTGCAACGGTGTGACGGAGATACCGTAACCGAAGGAAATACTCGCCTGATCTACCGGTACCCATTTTGAATAGGGGTTGAGAAGTCCTGCAACTTCACCGGGCAGTTGGACTCCGGTGGATTGACCGAATCCGGCGTTGTGCAGCATTTCCCAGATGTTCTTCTTGTTGAGCGACAGCGCAATCTTGGAGACCCCGACGTTGCTCGATTTTTCGATGATGCCTGCTACCGTCAGCACACCGTAGTTATGAATATCCCGGAACAGCCGGTCTCCCACTTGCAACGTCCCCGGGGTGGTATCGATGATGCTGCCGGGAGAATATTTCCCGCTCTCCAAGGCGCTCGCTATGGTGAAAGGCTTGAGCGTGGAGCCCGGTTCGAAAAGATCCGTGACGGCGCGATTGCGGAACAATCCACTGCGCAGCCCGGCTCGGTTATTGGGATTGAAATCTGGCTCGTTTACCAGCGCGAGCACTTCTCCGGTACGCGCGTCCAGCACGATCGCGCTCCCGGCGCGCGCACCATGCTCGCTGACGGCCGCTTTCAACTCGCGATAGGCGAGATACTGAATGCGCCGGTCGATAGAAAGCACCAAGTCCCGTCCCGGTTTCGGCAACACAACGCTTTCGGCCACTTCCACTGCCTTTCCCTGTAGATCTCGCAACACTCGCTTGGCGCCCGGTACGGCGCGCAAGGTCGCGTTATACGCCAGTTCCACGCCTTCCTGGCCCTGATCGTCGATGTTGGTGAATCCAATGACATGACCGGCCACGGAACCGAGCGGGTAGTAGCGACGGTATTCGCGCTGCAGGGCGACACCTGGAACTTGGAGCGAAATCACGCGTTCGGCCTGCGGCGGCGGCACGTGACGCTTGATATACATGAACTCGCGGTCCTCGTATTTGCGGACCAGTTGGGCAAGTTCACGCGGGTTCATCTCTAGCATGGCGGCCAGTCGTGACCAATTCCGACGCTCCTTGGCGAGAGTCGGCGGATGCGCCCACACCGAATCCACCGGCGTGCTGACCGCAAGCGGCGAGCCATGGCGATCGAGGATCATGCCCCGATGCGAGTTGTCCTTGACTAGGCGTGAATGACGCTGATTCCCCTGGTTCTGGAGGAAATCGGAATTAAACACTTGCAGATAGACGGCGCGCGCCGCCAACAGGACGATACCACCCAGCAAAAACAGCAATACGACGGCATTGCGAATCGGATGGCGGGTTTTGGCGCGGCGCGTCATAAAGCGGAATCCGGTTTCATGCGTACCACGCGGATACTGGACGCATCGGGCGTATCCATGTCTAGACGCTGGCGTGCCATCATTTCAATGCGGCGATGTTGTGACCATGCGCCTTCCTC
>DATCZH010000086.1:0-24064 GCA_036526015.1 Sulfuricaulis sp. | reverse complement strand
ATGCGTTGTTAAGACATTCTGGATTGGCCGCCTAAAGGAAAATCGATGACAGGAAGTCAACAAGTTGTGACAGGGTTGATTTTTATGAGCACGGTCTTCGCCGCCCAGGCGGAAACTGTTTATATCGCTGAGCGGATACGCATCGGGCTGCGCGCCGAAATCCCCGAGACCAGTGCTGTCGTGAAAACCGTCGACACCGGTACACCGCTGGAAATCATCGAACGCTTCGATAAGCTCACGCGCGTGCGCGATCCCCAGGGCGCAGAAGGCTGGGTTGAGACGCGTTACCTCTCGAGCGAACCACCCACGCGACTGCAATACGCCAAGCTGCAGAACGAACTGGCAGCAAGTCGCTCGCAGGTTGACGACGCGCAGGCAAAGCTGAAGAAGGCCCAGGCGACCCTCGCCGAGCAGGCCGTAAAAATAAAGGAACTGGAGAAAAACCTCGCAGAAAGACCGGCCCCGGCCCCGCCACCCGTGTCCCCGCCTGCCGTTCCCGTTGCCGCCAAATCCCCACCCGTCAAGCCGACAACGACAGATACTGGTTTTCGATTCAGTTACCTGTGGCTCGGGATTTCCTTTGCTATGCTGGGAATAGGGTTTGCCGCCGGGATTCGATGGTTACGTGAATCCATCCGCAAACGATCGGGTGGCATGTATCTGAGGGTTTGACGCATGAGACACATTTACTCATCTCTTTTCATCGTGCTGGCCGCGGCTGGCTTATCCGCAGCTCAAGCCGGGTCCCTTTACAAATGGGTGGACAGCGAGGGGCGGGTTTCGTACCACGACCAACCACCGCCGGAGGGCTCAGGTTATCGTGTCGAGGAAAAAAATATCAGCACGGGAAAGAAGGCAACGGAAGACGAGTCACTCAAGAAGATCGTTGAGAAGTATCCGGTGACACTTTACTCCGTTCCCGTCTGCGGCTCCTGCGACTTGGCACGTGCCTATCTGCAGAAGCGCAAGGTTCCATATTCCGAACACAACTTGGATAACAATCCGGACCTGCAGCAAAAACTTAAAAAGCAGATTGGCTCGCTGTCAGCACCGACCATTATGATTGGAGAGAAGGTGATGAAAGGGTACGTCGAATCCATTCTCGAGGGAGAATTGGATAGCGCTGGCTATCCAAAAAATGGAGCGCCGGAAACCGTCGGGAGCAATGAAGACAAGGATAATGTCTCTGACTCAAGTGAGTCTGGATACCGTCCTGCTCGCAACCGGTATTAACTCAGACTGATGGGTGAAGCTTTCATTTCCCGCTAATGATAATATTGTTGTTCGAATGATTGTTTTTTCTACTGGAGGATTGTCCGCAGAGTCCGGAAAATGACAAAACGCGGGACAAAGACGAAAAGCGGTATTCCTTTCAACCACGTCCTTGCCTCTCCGGTCAGGAAACTGCCGCGAGAGGGATCTGCCGCCATGCTCCGGCTTCTGGCGCTGACCTGTTTGCAGGATTTCCGAAAAAATGAAGACAGGGAATACGGCCGCCGCTTGCTCCAGGGGGCGGGAAATGCCGGGGATCGCACCGCCTCCAGACTCCTCGCCGACTATTTCGACCATGGTAGCCACGGATTTCCAGTAAACAAGGAAAGATCAATATACTGGTGGCTGCGGTCAGAAAGACGTCAGTGGTCGGAGCAATCCCCTATTTACCGCTACAAATTGTGGAGATTGGCTTTACGCACCGGCGAAGACATGAGCGCAATCATTTAAAGTTTTCGAAACAACAAAAGATTTATTGCCTAATATGCCTGCTGCTATCCGGATATGCGCCCCGAAATGGATCATGCAGAATTCTGCCTTATGCGCTGGCCAATAAAATCTCCATGAATATATGAAAATTGCGACATGGAACGTGAATTCCATACGCGTGCGCTTACCCCAGGTACTGGAGTGGCTGATCAAAGAAAACCCCGATGTGTTGTGTCTGCAGGAAACCAAGATTACAGATGAGGAATTTCCCGCCACGGCGTTTCGCGACGCCGGTTATCATGCTATCCAATCCGGACAGAAAACCTACAACGGTGTCGCCATAATGAGTCGAATCCCGGGGGAGCATACGGTTACCAGGTTGCCAGGCGCCGAAGGTGATCAGAAGCGCCTGCTCGCAGCCGACGTGGGTGATGTTCGCGTGATTAACGTTTATGTTCCCAATGGCGAAGAAGTCGATTCAGATAAATATGCCTACAAATTATCGTGGCTCAAGGCGTTGGAGAAATTTCTGGTAGCCGAGCTGAAAAGCCATCCAAGACTCGTGCTATTAGGCGATTTCAACATCGCGCCGGATGAACGCGACGTGCATGATCCGAAACGTTGGGAGGGGCATGTGCTTTTCAGTGACAAGGAACGTGCCGCCTTTCGGCGCCTGATACAGTGCGGGATGACGGACGTGTTTCGGCAATTTGCGCAACCGGAAAAAAGCTTCAGTTGGTGGGATTACCGCGCCGGTGCCTTTCACCGCAATCATGGCCTGCGGATTGATCACGTGCTTTGCAGCCCGGCACTGGCCGCCATTTGCCATGGGTGTCGCATCGATATGGCGCCGCGCAAACATGAGCGCCCCTCCGATCATGCCCCGGTGATGGCCGAGTTCACTCTGTAACTACAGGGCGTATCTGCCGTGATGAAAATGATAATGTTTGACGCGCCGCCTAGAATCCCCAAGTATCTTTCAACAAAACAATCAGACCACGAAATTCAATATCATTGGCAGAAATCAAATCCTTGTCCTTGCTATATCGATCGAAGAACTGGGGTAGTTGTTTCCGGGCGTCCGGAGATGTCAGTGCTGCGGCGATTTTGTACCGAGCCTCCGTGGGTAAACGCGGTCCTACGGAAAATGCCTGATTTGGCATGCCAGGACTGTGAAAAACCACCCTGACTGAATCCTTGTCCTTGTTCAGTTTTTCAAGCATCTTGTCACGCATCACGGCAGCCGTGCATTTACCCTCCAGCATGTTCTTGTATGCCTGTTCGAAACTTTCCGCTTCCAATACCAGCGGCTGGCGCACGGGATTGGGGAATTGACCGTAAAGGGTCAACGTGGCCAGGTTGGGGGGCGCCAAGCCGCAGACGGTACGACCCGCGAGATCTTTGATGTTGTGGATGTGCTTGTTGTCCTTTCGAACGGCAACTACAAACGCGAGGTTTCCGGCCAGCTTGGCCAGTGGTACATGTTTCAGGTTCGCCATCCGCCATGAAACAAAATGTGGACCATCAAAAACAATATCAAAAGCTCCTTTGCGCATCCCGTCCTGGTAGGACAGCCAGTTATCAGAATGTTTGTAGACGATTTTTGTTCCAGTAGCTTTGGAAAGATAATTTGCAATCGGTTGATAGACCTTTGCTTCGTTTTCTTCATTTCCACGTGGAGGCGCGGTGAAGGTGTATTCTTCAACCGCCTGGGTGGCCGATGACAACAAGATGGAGAACAGGAGCGAAATCACGCGCAAGACATTTTTGTCAGTCATAAAGTTCATAGAATGAGGATTAATCGGAGAAAACGCAGATTTTTCAAAGTGTAGTCGCTAATCGGGAGAAGGCTAATCGCGGGGGGCTGAGCCCCTGATTTACCGTGGAGGCACTCTTTGTGGGGCCCCGGTGCCGTCCACTCGAGAGCCTGACGCGGGACTCATTGAGTACATTGGTCGATGGCTTGACGTGGCGATCTAAATATAAATAATAACTATTCTCATTTACATAAGCATGGCTGCCATCGCCTCCGATGAAGGACAACCCGCGGGATGAACTCCTGCGCAAACGGGTGTGGGGCTTTCTGGATGGACCAGCTGTAGCGGCGTTGTTCCAGACTGCGCGCCAGACGTTGATGGCGAGAAAATGAGACCGGTCATGAGATTTTGCTCCGTCGCCCAGTAAGGATCATCCGCTTGTGGCAAAGGGCTGATGCGAACTGAAGGCTTTTTTAAATTCAATTATTTTTCCAGGAGAAAGTCATGCGTGGTTTGAAGTCCGTATTGTTGTCCTGCGTCATATTGTTGGGCGTTCCGGCATTTGCCGGAGAGGAACTGGTGGTCTACTCCGCTCGCAATGAGCAGTTAATCAAGCCGTTGTTCGATGCCTACACCGCCGAGACCGGTGCCGCGATAAGGTTCATCACCGACAAAGAGGGTCCGCTTCTGGAGCGGCTCAAGGCGGAAGGAAAAAACACACCAGCGGACATGCTGATTACAGTGGATGCGGGTAATCTGTGGCTCGCGGCGTCGGTGGGTGTGCTCGCCAAGGTGAATTCGAAAGAGTTGAAGGCCAATGTTCCGGCACATCTGCGCGACCCAGATAACCACTGGTTCGGTTTATCAGTGCGTGCTCGCACGATCGTCTATAGCACGGCACGGGTAAAACCTGCCGATCTTTCCACTTACGAGGCGCTGGGTGAAGCCAAGTGGAAGGGTCGTCTGTGCCTGCGTACCTCGAAGAAAGTCTACAATCAGTCGCTCATCGCCATGTTGATTGCGCGTCATGGGGAGGAGAAAACCGAGATGATCGTAAAATCCTGGATTGCCAATTTGGCCACAGATGTATTTCCGGATGACACCAAGTTGATGGAGGCCATCCTGGCGGGGCAGTGCGATGTCGGCATCGTGAATACCTATTATTTTGGCCGGCTCGAAAAGAAACAGCCCGGACTGCCGTTGGCACTCTTTTGGCCCAACCAGAAAGACCGCGGCGTGCATGTCAACGTTTCAGGTGCGGGCATCACGGCCCATGCGCCGCACCGTGCAGCGGCAGTAAAATTTCTTGAGTGGCTTTCATCAAAGAAGGCGCAGAATCTGTTCGCAGACGAGAACATGGAATACCCGGCTAATCCAAAGATCAAGCCACATGCGAGTGTCATGGCTTGGGGAAACTTCAAACAAGATACGATTAATATTTCGAAAGCCGGGAGTCTGCAAGCCAAGGCAGTCATGTTGATGGACCGGGCAGGGTATAAGTAGGCCGCCACTTCCCGGTATTCGGTCTAACATCTTGGGAGTGTTCACCACCCGCGCTATGAGCGTTAACGCCGAAGAGATCCGCCAGTCATCGCCGCCGGTTGAATCCGGTATATCCGACTGGCTCAATGTCAACGTCCGATTGTGGCGCCTTGCGAGTTTTACCATCGCTGCTATTGTGGCTGCGCCGATCGTGGTTGTGGCCCTTTCATGGTTTACACCGGCGGGTGATATCTGGCGACACCTGGTTCAAACCGTCTTGGGTGAATTGCTGTTGAATACGGCTGTCATGATGATTGGCGTCGGTGCTGGGGTATTTCTGCTGGGCACCGGACTGGCCTGGCTGGTCACGATGTATGATTTCCCCGGACGGCGATTCTTCGACTGGGCTTTGATGCTCCCGCTCGCCATCCCCGCCTATGTCCTCGCGTTCGTCGCCGTGGGACTGCTCGATTTCAGTGGTCCGTTGCAGAGAGCATTGCGTGCCATGTTCGGTGGCAGCGCATGGTTTCCGCCGATCCGTTCCGCCGGTGGTGTTATCGGCGTCATGGTTCTGGCCTTTTATCCTTATGTGTACATGCTCGCGCGCGCGGCATTTCTCTCGCAAGGCCGGCGCATGCTCGAGACCGGGCGCGTGCTCGGGCTCCCCCCCCGGGCCGCGTTCCTGCATGTGGCCCTGCCCATGGCCCGTCCGGCCCTGGCGGCGGGCGTGGCGCTCGCCTTGATGGAAGCGCTTGCGGATTTCGGCGCGGTGGCAATTTTCAATTACGACACCTTTACCACAGCGATTTACAAGGCCTGGCTGGGATTATTTTCGCTGCCGGCGGCAGCACAATTGGCCTCATTGCTGTTGCTGTTCGTGGCGCTGGCGCTCATCGGTGAACGTCAACTGCGCGGGCAGGCACGCTACCATGTGACGCTGCGTGTCGGTCGCGAACAGCGATATACACTGGCGGGAGCGCGCGCCATTTACGCCACCGTCGCCTGTGTCGTGACATTGCTGCTTGCTTTCATCGTCCCGGTGGGCCAGCTACTGCATTGGGCAGGGAGCACCGCGCTCGTGGATCTGGATCTGCGCTACTTCCGGTTTTTCTTCAATACCGTTTCCCTTGGTATGGCGGCCGCGGTGGTCACCACGTCCGGCGCGTTATTACTGGCCTATACCTATCGCTTAAAACCCGACCGCTGGGTGACGGGCGCAGTGCGCTTCGCGACACTGGGATATGCCTTGCCCGGCTCGGTACTCGCGGTCGGGATCATGGTTTCGTTCGTCTGGCTCGACAAGCAGATTATCCACGGGCTCCAGTCATTACTCGACTACTCTGGAGGACCACTGCTTACCGGCACCCTACTGGCGCTGCTACTCGCCTACGGCGTGCGCTTCATGGCGGTGGCCCACGGTCCGATCGACAGCAGCTTCGAGCGCATCAAGCCGTCGCTTTGGCAGGCGGCGCGCAGCCTCGGCGCGAGTAACCGGGAAATCCTCTGGCGTGTCTCAATCCCGCTGTTGCGCACCGGACTGTTATCGGCCTCACTGCTGGTGTTTGTCGAAGTGATGAAGGAAATGCCGGCGACCTTGTTGTTACGACCTTTCGGTTGGGACACCCTGGCCACTCGCATTTTCGAAATGACCTCCGAGGGTCAATGGGAACGTGCAGCGCTCCCGGCGCTGACACTGGTGTTGGCCGGTCTGATTCCCGTTATCATGCTGGTGCGCCGATCCTCTCCCCGAGGTTAAGGTACTGCGGACTTTTCCTGTTTTCTCCCTGTTCGCATATCTGCCGCTCAGTTTGTTTTATTAAGTGTGTGGGAATCGATGCCAGCGGAAGAAACATTCTGGTGCTTATGCAGGTAAACCATGGGAAAAAGCCCGGCTTGGCGCTGTGGCAGCGCTGCGATATAGTGCCGGGCCTCGACCCGGATCCGCGGGAGAGACCCCGAATATTGTGATTCGGGGCGCCGAAGGCGCAAACGCCAGGAATCGCTCAGGCAAAAGGACCGCGGGGACATAGGTCGACTCTGGAGAGCGATGGCGCACCGCCATCCACCGAAGGGGCTCAAGCTCTCAGGTTACCGGACAGAGGGGCGGTGACTTTTCAAGTCATCGCCCTTTTGTTTTTTTTCACTGGCTGGGGCTTGTGCCTCGCAGGAAAGATTTCTCATGGGTCAGCGCACACCTTTATACGACAACCATCTCAAGATGGGCGCCAAGATCGTCGACTTCGGCGGCTGGGACATGCCGTTGCACTACGGCTCCCAGCTCGAGGAACACCACCAGGTGCGCAAAGATTGCGGCATGTTTGATGTCTCGCACATGAACGTGGTGGACGTAAAGGGAGAAAATGTACGCGACTTTTTCCGCCTGCTGCTCGCGAACAACGTCGACAAGCTGAAAACCAAAGGCAGAGCGCTGTACAGTTGCATGCTCACCGCCCAAGGCGGTGTGATCGACGATCTCATTGTTTATTACATGGATGACCAATGGTTCCGGGTTGTCATGAATGCCGCCACGCGCGAAAAGGACATGGCCTGGGTGAATGCCGCCGCCAAAGAATTCGGCGGTCTCACGGTGACGCCGCGCCACGACTTGGCCATGATCGCGGTGCAGGGACCGAACGCGAAGGAAAAGGTTTACCAGGCACTGGGCGAGGCGCTGCGCGCCCCGACTGGGCTGCTGAAACCATTTCACGCCGTGACCGTGGGTGAGTTGTTTATAGCCACCACCGGGTATACCGGTGAGGACGGGTTCGAGATTATTCTTCCGGCCAAGGCAGCGCCTTTCACCTGGCAGATGCTGCACGAGGCCGGTGTCCCGCCTATCGGGCTGGGCGCGCGCGATACACTCCGGCTTGAGGCCGGGATGAACCTCTACGGCTCGGACATGGACGAGACCACTACGCCGCTGGAATCGGGCTTGGCCTGGACAGTGGCGCTGGAGCCGACCGATCGAAAATTCATCGGGCGTGAAGTGCTGGACAAGCAAAAGGCGCAAGGTGTGCCACAGCAGTTGGTGGGCTTGGTGCTCGAAGGCAAGGGAATGCTGCGAAATCACCAGAAAGTCGTTTGCAACGGCGCCGGCGAGGGTGAAGTCACCAGCGGCAGTTTCTCGCCCACGCTCAATCGAGCGATCGCGCTGGCACGTGTTCCGGCCACAGTGAAAACCGGTGACCGGTGTAGCGTCGACCTGCGCGGCAAACCTGCCACGGTGCGCGTCGTAAAATATCCGTTTGTTCGCCACGGCAAAAGCTGTATTTCAACGTGAGATAAAATCCATGAGCCATGTTCCTAATGATCTCAAGTACACGAAAACCCACGAATGGCTGAAGTCGAACAGCGACGGCACCATCACCGTGGGCATCACACACCATGCACAGGATCTGATGGGTGACATGGTGTTTGTCGAACTGCCACAAAAAGGAACGCCGGTGAGTGCCGGAAAAGAATGCGGTGTGGTCGAGTCTGTGAAAGCCGCTTCAGACGTGTACGCGCCTCTCAGCGGAGAAATCGTCGAGGCCAATGCCGTGCTGTCCGACGCGCCGGAGACGGTCAACAAGGACTGCTACGGCGCCGGCTGGATGTTCCGCCTGAAACCCACGAAGCCGGCCGAACTGGACAGTTTGCTCGATGCCAAGGCCTACGAGGCGTTGGTGGCATCCGAAAAGCACTGATGGTTCAAAGAATATCCCGTGCCATTTATTCCTCATACTGAAGCTGACGTGAAGGCGATGCTGGCGAGCATCGACATCAAGTCGATCGACGATCTGTTCGATGAAATTCCCGATAAGCTTCGTGCCGGTAAACTCACGCAAGTCCCGGAGGGCTTGAGCGAGATGGACGTCGGCCGACTGATGCAGGCGCGCGCCAACCAGGACGGCGCGTACGTCAATTTCATAGGCGCCGGGGCCTACGAGCACCACATCCCGGCGGCGGTGTGGGAAATCGTCACGCGCGGCGAATACTATTCCGCCTACACGCCCTACCAGGCCGAGGCTAGCCAGGGCACGCTGCAGCTGCTGTACGAATACCAGACCATGATGGCCTCGCTCACCGCCATGGATGTTTCGAATGCCTCGCTCTACGACGGCGCCTCGGGGCTGGCGGAGGCGGTGCTGATGGCAGTGCGCGCGCACAAGCAGGCGCGCAAGATCCTGATGCCGTCCACGGTGCATCCGATTTACCGGCGCGTGGTGCAGGCCATCGTCGCCAACCAAAACATCGAACTGGTGGAAATCCCGCACTGCACCAGGGGCGGGCACACCATTCCAGAATCGCTCAAGACTTACGAAGGTGGCGAGTTCGCCGCCCTGGTCATCCCGCAACCCAATTTCTTCGGCGTGCTGGAAGAGGTTGACGTGCTCACCGATTGGGCGCATGCGCACAACATGCTCGCCATCGGGCTCGTCAATCCCACGGCCTTGGCCCTGCTCACGCCGCCGGGACACTGGGGTGAGAAGGGCGCGGATATCGCCGTGGGCGAAGGCCAGCCGCTGGGCGCGCCGTTGTCTTCCGGCGGACCTTACTATGGTTTCCTGTGCTGCCAGCAGGCGCTGGTGCGGCAGATGCCGGGGCGTATCATCGGGCGCACGGTGGACAAGGATGGCAAGTCGGGCTTTACCTTGACCTTGCAGGCGCGTGAGCAGCATATCCGCCGTTCCAAAGCGACCTCGAATATCTGCACTAACCAAGGGCTGGTGGTGGCGGCTTCTACCGTTTACATGGCGCTGCTGGGGCCGGAGGGTCTGGAGCGTGTCGCCCGTGCCTCGCATGCCAACACCTTGGCGCTGGTGGAAAAACTCACTTCGATCAAGGGCGTGACACGTGTGTTCAACCGTCCGGTGTTTCACGAAACCGTGATTCAGTTGGACACCCCCGTCGCAGACTCGTTGCGCGCACTCGAAGCGCAGGGCATTCTCGGGGGATATGATCTTTCCGAATATTTCCCACGCCTCAAGAACTCTCTGCTGGTGTGCGCGACGGAAACCCGCACGCGCGAGGACATCGAGCAGTATGCGTTCCATCTGGAGCGCATCGTCAGCAAGCGCCGGCTCGATCCGCCGTGCGCAGTGAAGGCAAACCCCAACGTCTGAACAAGGAGGATGAACCATGGCTGAAGCGCTATTCAAGGGCAAACCCGCCCATACCAGCGGTGATTTGCCGAAAGTCGGAAGCAAGGCACCGGACTTCAAACTGACGGCGGGAGATCTTTCGGATGTCTCGCTCGCTAACTTCAAGGGCAAGAAAAAGCTCCTGAGCATCGCGCACTCGCTCGATACCGGCACCTGCGCCGACGCCACCAAGCGGTTCAACGATTTTGCGAAGGGTCGTCCCGATGTCGTCGTGCTGGTGGTCACCGCCGACCTGCCGTTCGCCCAGGCGCGCTTCTGCACCGCTGAGGGAATCAAGAACGTGGTGACACTCTCCATGATGCGCGACCGCCACTTCGCCAAAGATTACGGCGTGTTGCTCACGGATTCTCCGATCGCCGGATTATGCGCGCGTTCAACACTTGTCCTCGACGAGAACGACAAGGTGTTGTACACCCAGCTTGGGCCGGAGCTGACCGTCGAACCAGACTACGACAAGGCCTTTGCGGCGCTAAAGTGAGATGAGCCATGGCTGACATTACCCATCGCGGCAATCCTGTTCATACTAGCGGTAATCTGCCGGCGGTCGGATCCCGGGCGCCCGATTTCCGGCTCACGGACGCCGACTTGAAGGATGTTTCGCTCGCCGATTTCAAGGGCAAGAAAAAGCTCCTGAACATCTTCCCGAGCATCGATACACCGACCTGCGCCATGTCAACGCGTAAATTCAACGAGTATGCGTCGCAGCACCCTGAGGCGATCATCATCATGGTTTCGGCTGATCTGCCCTTCGCGCAGAAGCGTTTTTGTACCGCCGAAAACACCAACAACGTCAAAACGCTCTCAATGATGCGTGACCGGAATTTCGCCAAAGACTATGGCATGTTGCTGCTGGATGGCCTGTACCAGGGGATCACGGCCCGGGCCATTGTCGTTATCGATGAGAATGACAAGGTGGCATACACCGAGCTCGTGCCGGAGATCCGGCAGGAGCCGGATTACAACAAGGCGCTGGCGGCACTCAAGTAACCGGTTGAATTGATTGAGCAACGTAAATGCTGATATTCGAACAGTCCCAAACCAGTCGACGCAATCCTTCCCAGGCCCCGCTGACAAAAGCGGAGGTGAAGGACATTCCGGAAAAATTCCGGCGTAAGCAGAAACCATTACTGCCGGAGGTTTCGGAGATGCAGGCGGTGCGGCATTACACGCGGCTGTCGCAGAAGAATTTCTCGATCGACACGCACTTTTATCCGCTCGGTTCCTGCACCATGAAGTACAATCCACGCGCGTGCAACAAGCTGGCGATGTTGCCGAATCTATTGGGGCGCCATCCGCACGCGCCAGAATCCACGGGACAGGGATTTCTGGCGTGCATGTACGAGTTGCAGGAGATGCTGAAGGATATCACCGGCATGAAGGCTGTCTCGCTCACGCCGCTCGCGGGCGCGCAGGGCGAGTTTGCCGGTGTGGCCATGATCCGCGCGTATCACGAGTCGCGTGACGACAAGGCCCGCACTGAAATTCTCGTCCCGGACGCCGCGCACGGCACCAATCCGGCCACGGCGGTGATGTGCGGCTACACCGTGCGCGAAATTCCGACTGACGTGAACGGCGATGTGGATATCGAATCGCTCAAAGCCGCGGTTGGACCGCAGACGGCCGGGCTCATGCTCACGAATCCGTCCACGCTCGGCGTATTTGAGCGCAAGATCCAGGAAATCGCCAAAATCATGCACGATGTTGGCGGCCTGCTCTATTACGACGGCGCCAACCTGAACGCCATCCTCGGGCGCGTGAAGCCGGGCGACATGGGTTTCGACGTGATTCACATGAACCTGCACAAGACCTTCTCCACGCCGCATGGCGGTGGCGGGCCAGGTGCCGGCCCGGTGGCGGCCAACAGCCGGCTCGAGCCGTTCCTGCCGGTGCCGATCGTAGGCAAGGTGCAGGATAAATATCTTTGGGAAACAGAAAAAACCCGCCCTAAAACGATTGGCCGGCTTTCCGCTAATATGGGTAACGCTGGCGTGCTATTGCGTGCCTACGTGTATGCTCGCTTGCTGGGGCGCGAGGGTATGCACCGCGTGGCCGAATTCTCCACGCTCAACGCGAACTACATCATGGCGGAACTCGCGAGGCGCGGATTCGTCCTGGCTTACCCAAAGCGACGCGCGACACACGAATTCGTGCTGACCTTCAAAAAGCTCAAGGAAGAAACCGGGGTGAGCGCCATGGATATTGCCAAGCGCCTGCTCGACAAGGGCTTCCACGCGCCGACGACCTATTTTCCCCTGCTGGTCCCGGAGTGTTTCCTGATCGAGCCGACCGAGACCGAGGCGAAGGAGGAGCTGGATCGATTCATAGCAGCAATGGAAGAGATTTTGAAAGAAGCACATTCCAGTGCCGAGCTGGTCAAGGGCGCACCACATACCCTACCAGTAAAGCGTCTGGACGATGTGCGCGCCGCCCGCGAACTTGATCTCGTCTGGAAGCGGGCCAGCTGACGCATGGCACTGTGGAAAGGTCTGTTTGATCTGCAGCGCGTGTGGCGCGCAGCAGGTTATTCCACCGCCGGTTTCAGAGCGGCGCTGAGGAACGAGGCGGCATTCCGCCAGGAGCTGGCGCTACTTGTTGTTCTGGCGCCGCTAGGATTTTGGTTCGGACGCGACGGGGTGGAGCGCTCATTACTGGTCGGGAGCCTGTTACTGGTGCTGCTGGTCGAGCTGCTGAATTCGGCGATCGAGTCGGTGGTCAACCGCGTGGGGCAGGATCATCATGAGCTGTCCGAACAGGCGAAGGATATCGCCTCCGCGGCGGTATCCATTTCTCTGCTGATCGTCGTGGTGGTATGGGCGCTGGTCCTGACTGACCGCTTTCTCTGAAAGCCGGCGCGGATTACGCCACAGCCGGCTTATCCGCGACGATCGGCTTTTCTCCCTTGTACTCCACCTGCTGGCATTCCAGAAAAATGCGTTTGTCACAGCGCTCGCAAATGGACTGGTCGAGCTTCTTGAAGACAGCCTGGATGGCATCGATCTTGGAGACGAAGATGTTCTCGATGCCGAAATCGTTGACAAACCCGCCGCGCTTGAGAATGCTGGAAGCCTCTTCTTTCACCTTGCACAGGTAGATCCCGCCCCCGAGGCGCCGGCGGAACCGGGCTTCCTGCACCAGCATTTCGGCTCCGGCGATGTCGATGAAGTTGATGCCGTCGCCGACGACCAGAAGGTGTTTCTGGCCGGGACTCTCCATCAGCTCGCGATGCAACTCGTTCTGCACATGATCCACGGCCCCGAAGAAAAGCGAGCCGTCCACGCGCACGATCTTGAGCTGCGGACACTCGGGAAGCTTCGGGTCGGTGACCAGGTTGCGGTTGGGCGCATTCGGATCGGGCGTGCGGGAGACGATACGGGGGCGCGACGTGCGCATCAGGTAGATCAACAGCGACAGCATCACGCCAACGTAGATGGCGAACTCCAACTCCACGAACAATGTGGCGAAAAAAGTTGTCAGCAGCACCGCAGTTTCGCGTTTGCTGGTACGAAGGATATTGCTGATGTGATGAAAGTCGATAAGTCGATACGCCACGATCAACAGGATGCCGGCCATGGCCGCGATCGGAAGATGTGCCGCGAGCGGCGCGACAATAAGCACGATCAGGGCTAGCGCCACGGCGGCAAAGATAGCCGCCATCGGCGTGACGGCGCCGGAAGCATAATTGATGCCACTGCGGGTAAACGAGCCGGAGGAGGCGTAGCTCGAAAAGAAACTGCCAACGATATTGGCCAGACCCTGGCCGATGAATTCCTGGCTACCATCGATGCGCTGGCCTGACTTCAACCCGACCGACCTGGCGATCGAAACCGCCTCCACCAGGCCAAGCATGGCGATGGCGAGTGCGCCGCTCCCCAGCGCCTTGAGCGATTTCAACGAGAAATCGGGCATGGAAAATGGCGGCAAGTGTGCTGGCAGTTTGCCGACGAGATTGATGTCTTTGGTTTTATAGGCGAGCAGCGCTGCGAGCAGGCTACCGATGATCATGGCCAACAACATGCCGGGCCATCGTGGTTTGTAACGCATGAACAAAATGCCGGCGATCAAGGTGACGGCGGCAATGATAGTGACGTAGGGATTGATTTCATGGATCTGGCGAAAGATATCTTGCCAGGTGTGCAAGAACGACTCACCCGGGGGAATGGTGATGCCGAGGAAATGTTTAAGCTGACTGGTGGCGATCAGGATCGCTGCGCCGGCGGTGAAGCCAACAATGACCGAGTGCGAAACGAAATTGACCAGCGCTCCCATGCGTGCCAGTCCGAGCACGAACTGGTAGACGCCGGCCAAAAAGGTCAGTGTCAGCGCCATGCTGATGAATTTGGCGCTCCCTGGCTCGGCGAATTTCGTGACGGTGGCGAACACGACAATGGAAATAGCCGTGGTCGGGCCGGAGATAAGGTGGCGCGAAGAGCCGAACAGCCCGGCAATAATGGGCGGTATCATGGCCGAGTACAGCCCGTAGATCGGTGGCAGCCCGGCGATCAGGGCGAATGCCACGCCCTGGGGGAGGACGATGACGGCGCCGGTGAGTCCGGCGATCAGGTCGGCCTTCAGGGTTTCGCGGTTGACCAGCGGCCACCAGCGCAGAAAAGGAAAAAAACGTACCCAGAAGACATTGCACTGGGGCGCCTGATGGTCAAACATCTGCGGGTGGTCTAATGATCCAGAATGGAATCTGGAAAAGATTATATAATTACCCGCGAGGCTTTCCCACCCATTTTCTCGTTTCTGTCGGGAATATCCCGACACGGTTAGGAATACGTTACCCGTAACCGTATAATCGCGCCCAATAATCAACGCAAGCCATGCTCGACGTCATCCACGATATTTTCAATCATCCGGTCGCGCGGAAGATTTTTCTCAAACTCCGTTATGTGCTTTTCCTGGCGGTGCTGTTAATGCTGGCGCGTTATGCCGAGGTATCCAGGCTGGTCCCGGCCTTTCTGGTTTCGCTGTTCGGCGAGGCGATCCAGCTGTGGTCTTTTGCCTCGCTGGTGAAGAACGAAGAGCTTACGGCACGCGGGCCATATGTCCTCGTGCGCAACCCGATGTACCTTGGCCGGTTCTTCCTGATATTGGGTGTTGTACTATTGTTCGGCAACGAATACCTCACCGCTGTCTACGTGGTTATTTATTATTTCTATATGGTCAACCGTGTTGGTCGGGAGGAAAAGCGTCTGGCAGCTTTGCTCGGGCAACCCTATCAGTACTATTGTGACCGCGTGAACCGCTTCTTACCGTCGTTGGGAAAACTTTTCGATCCGACCGTGAGATATTTTAATTGGAGAGTGTTATACCGCAATAACGGACACTGGAACTTCCTGGCCATGCTGTTGTTTTATGGCATTTTGGCTGAGTATCTTTTATATTTCCGTTGAGCGAAGTTTAGGTCGTAATGCCCTGTGACTACGTCCGTTTTTTCGTCCGCTGGTCCAGCCACCATGCCACTAGGGGGAGCGTAAACATCGTAAATGGCAGGGTGGCCATCGCCAGATAAATACTCAGCCGAGAAAGCCGGCGCAACTGGATCTGAAGTTCATGGCGTTCGGTGTTGGTCCAACTCAGGCCATTGCGCGGCTTCATCAACAGCGTCATCAATCCGGGTATCTGTGCAATCTCCTCGCGAATACGAGCCTTCTCGCGCTCATGGAGCGATCGGACCGCGCGGAACGTCCGGAGAATTCTCGAAATGATGCCGGGGCTTTCCGGGGCGACGACAGCAGTCGCTGCAGGCTTGACGGGGGGTTGTTGTTCCATGAGGTTAATAGAAAGGATAGCCCTTCGAGGGGATCGCGGTAGGTAGGGGGGTCAATATTTTCCATATTCCATGCCACACGCAGCGCCCACGCGAGAGAAACTGGCGTAAAACAGGTTTAGTGATGGTTAGGATCGAGACAGCCCGTCGGATAAGTTTTTACTTTGTGACCAGTGCAAATCCTTGCGACTTCCAGCGGCTGATTCCACCGGCGAGGCTGTAAACGTTTTGGACCCCCATTTGCTGGAGTTTGTCGACGGCTTGGGCGCTGCGTGTGCCATATTCGCTGCAGAGCACCAGCGTTTTCATTTGATGTGCGCCAAGGAAATGTTCTGCCGGCACTCCCGCCAAGGTGGCAAGCGGGATCAATAAGGCTCCGGGAATATGTTCGTGCTCGAATTCCGCGGCGTTGCGCACGTCCACGACCAGCAAGTCATCGTGATTTTCGATCATGACTTCGAATTCTTCGACGCTGATCTCGCGCACACCTGTATTGGTCTCACGCATGCGATGCTCAGTTTAACGCCGATTCAAATTCCGCCAATTCGCTGACCGGTGCGGTGCAGGCATGTCCAGCACAGACATAGGCCGTGACGCCGTTTTTCGCCACGCGCTCGTTGAGTATCCCGGGAAGATTATCCGAGTCTGCCGGGATGGCGAGCTGTAGCCGGTGCGGGTGGTAATGGTGGACGGCGATGGTCGCCCAAGGCTCCATTTCCCCCATCACACCACGCAGAACCACGGTCTGCGGCGGGGCAAGCTGTTCCTCCAGCGCGAGCAACAGCGCCCCGTGTGCCGAGGGCTGCTGAAGCATCCCTGAATACAGCGCTTCGAGTGTGCGCTCGGCAGCGTGCAGATAATTAAGGTTGCCAATCAGGTGGCCGAGCCGTCCGAGTGCCAGGGCGGCGACACCGTTGCCGGAGGGGATGGCATCGTCCGTCACTGGCTTGGGGCGGTAGACGAGCTTTTCATGGTCATCGCCCGTGAAATAAAATCCGCCGTGATTTTCATCTTCGAAATGTTCGAGCACGCTGTCCGCGAGAGCGATACAGAAATCCAGATCGGAGCGCCGCCACCGGGCCTGCAGTAATTCAAGGGCTGCTCCCATCATGAACACGTGGTCGTCGAGATAGGCATTGAGGTGCGATCTTCCGTCCTTATGCGTGGCGAGCAAACGTTGATGGCGCCAGAGCTGCGCCTGAACGAAATTCATGGCATGTTCAGCCGAGGCGATGAAATCTTTCCGGTCCAGCACCCGCCCGGCATGCGCCATGGCCTGGATCATGAGTCCATTCCAGGACGTTAGGATTTTTTCATCCCGACCGGGACGCACGCGCTGCTCGCGCGCGGCGAAGAGCTTCTTTCGCGCGGCCTCGAGACGCTCAACCACCTCGTCTTCCGGGCACTGGAAGCGATCGGCGATGGCAGCGTAATCGGCCCGCACGTTGAGATGCCACCGGCCTTCGAAATTTGGACTGCCGGTCAGACCAAAACGCTGCTCGACCATGTCCCACTCCTCGGGCAAGAGGAGTGACCGGATTTCTTCCACCGTCCAGACATAGAACTTGCCTTCGTGTCCCTCGGAATCGGCATCCTGTGCCGAGTAATATCCCCCATCGGTTGATTGCATTTCGCGCATCACCCACTCGGCCGTTTCGATGGCGATGCGCCGGAACAGCGACTCGCCGGTCGCGAGCCAAACGTCGGCGTAGAGTGCGAGCAGCTGTGCATTGTCGTACAGCATCTTCTCAAAGTGCGGAATTTCCCAGCGCTCGTCCACCGCATAGCGGCAGAAACCACCGCCGATCTGGTCGTAGAGACCGCCCTTTGCCATAGCAGCAAGCGTTTGCCGGGCCATGTCTAACGCTTCCTTGTCTTCGGCGCCGTTGTGGACGCTGCGCCACCAACGATGCAGGCATAGTTCGATCGAGGTGGGGTGCGGGAACTTAGGAGCCTTGCCGAAGCCACCGAAGCGCGGATCGAACTGACGCTGCCATTCGCCGTGCGCCTGTTCCAGTACTTCCGGGCCGACGTGGACGCCCGGGACGGGACCTTCCGGCTGCAGACGCTTGAAGATGTCACGCAAGGAATGATTCTGCTCCTGAATGGCGTCCTTTTTCTTTTCGAATACCTCAGCAATGTGACGCAAAAGGTCGGTGAAACCTGGCATGCCGTATTTCGGTGTTTTGGGAAAATAGGTTCCGCCGAAAAACGGCATCTGGTCGTCGGGCGTGAGAAACATGTTGAGCGGCCAACCGCCCGGACGTTGCGCCAGAATCTGATGCGCGGTCTGATAGATCTTGTCGAGATCGGGGCGTTCCTCGCGGTCCACCTTGATGCAAACGAACAGATCGTTCATGACACGGGCGACCTCTTCGTCCTCAAAGGATTCGTGCTCCATCACGTGACACCAGTGACACGCGGAGTAACCGATGGAAACCAAAATAGGTTTATTCTCGCGGCGCGCGCGTTCCAGCGCTTCGGCGCTCCAGGGATACCAGTCCACCGGGTTATGCGCGTGCTGCTGCAGGTAGGGGCTGGTTTCGTGAATTAAACGATTGCTGTGACGCGAAGTATTGGTGTTCATCAAACAACAATCCTGACGATGAGCTTTGACTATACCGAATAGGAGCCGGATTGTCTTATCGTAGACGCTCTAAACTCATGGTTATTCACGTGCTTCACCACAGCCCCGTTGCCCACTGCAGTCACAGATTGTGCGGTGCGACGCTGGCGCTCCCTTTTTGTTCCTGACAAAATTGTGCCGCATGATTGCCCCGGACATAGATCCTGTCGCTATTCATCTTGGCCCGGTCAAGGTTCACTGGTATGGGCTGATGTATCTTGTCGGTTTTCTCGGGGCATGGTGGCTGGGGGTGTATCGCGCGAAGCGCCCAGGTTCTCGCTGGCAACCGGCGGAGGTCGGCGATTTAATTTTTTACGGCATGCTGGGCGTGATTCTCGGCGGGCGGCTTGGTTATGTCATTTTTTACAACTTTTCCTATTACCTCCAACACCCCCTGGAAGTGTTTTACTTCTGGTCCGGCGGCATGTCCTTCCATGGGGGCCTGCTCGGCGTCATTGTCGCCATGTGGTTATATGCGCGCCGGACTCAACGAACATTTTTTGCGGTCGCCGATTTTGTTGCCCCCTTGACGCCGCTCGGACTGGGTGCTGGGCGTCTCGGCAATTTCATCAACCACGAGCTCTGGGGGCGCGTGACCGATGCGCCCTGGGGCATGGTGTTCCGCGGCGAACAGGCCGGCCCGCTCCCACGGCATCCCTCACAACTTTACGAATTCATGCTGGAAGGCGTGGTGCTCTTTATCATCTTGTGGTTTTACGCACGTAAACCAAGACCAACGGCTTCCGTGTCCGGTCTGTTTTTGCTGTGTTACGGAAGTTTTCGCTTTCTCGTCGAACTTGTGCGCGAACCCGACGCCCACATCGGTTACCTCGCCTTCGGCTGGGTGACCATGGGACAGGTGCTGAGTCTGCCGATGATTCTACTGGGTGTGTGGATGATGTGGTGGGCCTATCGGCGACGCGCCTAGGCCCATCCCGTTTTATTAAGGCACCAATCACTCGATCAATCCCGCCGCGTTCCTGAGTCGCCGATGTGTGACCTGTGTCACGGTTTGTACGGTGCGAGATGGTAGCAGCCCGAAAACCGTGAACCGGTTCACATCGTTTTTTTCTCTAGCCATCTAGATTTGGGGTGGGCGAAGGTACTATTCGCCCAACGGTCCCGGAGAAGACGTTGCGAGCGAATCACGGCGTCCCACCGGGAGAAAACCAAAAACGAGTCTAGGAGGTACATCATGAAGACGATAAAAAAACTGTGATTGCGGTGTTGCTGGCCCTGTTCGCGTTCGGGCCGACGCTGGCCCAGGCGTACTGCGAGCCGGGTTCTGGCCTGCACTATCTGGAGTACGAGGGTGTCTTTTCGGACAACTGAGGGTGTGTAACCACACTTCCACAGTCAAATCTCTGCTCAATCTAGGCACGGCCATGCGGTGTAACGCTGCATGGCCGTGCTTCATTTTGTAGCAACGATTGCAGCACGGACACGTTAATCCCATTACTCATTTCTCACAGAATCCCGTGCTTACCTGTACTTAAATGTATCCCAATTAAGCCAAGAGGGACGTTGCATTAGTATGCGCAATATCGATCTCGTCATTCAATAAATAACTATATTGTTGTTTATTAATATTTTTTCTGTATGATTTTCCGTTAGCCATCGCCATAAATTGGTGTGGAGATTATATTGACGTACAACCGATTCGGTTACTGACACACAACTTATAACGACACCGCCGCAAGCGTGCATCCTAAGTTAGTCCACGGAAGGACGCCGATAATGTGGACGGACACTTTGGGTGAGCCCTGCGCGGGATTGCACCAACGCACATGAAACAGGGGAGCCACACCATGACCGCACCGGGCTCTGCCGAGGTCGCTCCGAGCACGCCGCGCACACGCAGAGCGGCCTTTCCCCTATTGCCTCTCAAAGGCTTTTGGCGTTTGTTCCAAGGGAGCTGATCCAATGGCTCCCGCGCAACTCGCCAAGCTCACCACGCCTCATCTCGGTAAGGTTTATCTGCGCACGCGCCTGTTTCAGGCGCTCGATGCCGCCCGCGACAAGCCGGTGACCTGGATCTCCGCCCCCGGTGGCAGTGGCAAAACCTTGTTGGTGGCGAGCTACCTCAAGCAGAACAAGATCAAGCCTTGGTGGTATCAGGTGGACGAGGGCGATGCCGAACTGGCGTCGTTCTTCTATTACCTCGGCAGACTGGACAAACAAGTCAATCCGCGGCGCAAGAAACCGCTGCCGCTGTTGACGCCCGAATATCTGGCCAGCCTCCCCATCTTCACCCGCAACTTCTTCCGGGAGCTCTACAGTCGCATCAAGCCGCCGGGGATACTGGTCTTTGACAACTTCCAGGATGCCGGCACCGATATCGCGCTGCACAAGATCCTACCCCAAGCTTTTGCGGAGATTCCCAAAGGCATCAACGTCATGGTCATCAGCCGCGCCGCGCCGCCGGCCAGTGTTGCGCAGCTGCAGGCAACCCATGAAGTGGCGCTGCTAGACTGGAATGCCATGCGCTTGACCGATGAGGAGAGTGTGGCCGTCGGGCGTTTGCACGATCGGGACAAGCTCCGCCCGGATACGACTTACCTGACTACCAACGCCCGGGTCGACGGCTGGATCGCGGGGCTGGTGCTGTCACTCAAACACGGTGGCGAAAATAATCCCCTGTGGTGTTGCGACGCCGTCATGAGCCGCCTCCTTGCCATCGCCCTGGCCCACGATATCGAGACCGACTACGCGCGCCTCCTCATCCGCCAACGCCACCTGATCCCGCCGGACGATATCCCCGTTCCTGATACCTGGCCCTTCCCCATCAAGGCCTACACCTTCGGCCGCTTTAGCCTCGTGATCAATGATGAACCAGTAGTGTTCGATGGCAAGGCGCCGAAGAAGGCACTGGAGGTGCTCAAGGCCCTGATCGCCTTCGGCGGGCGCGACGTGGGTGTCCAGCAATTGACCGACGCCCTGTGGCCGGATGCCGAGGCCGATGCTGCCTACCAGGCCTTCACCATGGCGCTCCAGCGTCTGCGAAACATCCTCGATCACAAAGATGCACTGGTGCTCAGGGAAGGTAAGCTCACCCTCGTCGCCCATTATGTCTGGGTCGATGTATGGGCCTTCGAACGCGGGCTCGGTGAGGCCGATCCAAAAAAAGTAGATAAGACCCTGTGTCTTTACAAGGGCGGCTTTCTGGTGAACGAGATCGATGCCCCGTGGGCGTTATCGGCGAGAGAACACCTGCAGCAGCATTTCCTCCGCGTCCTCGCAGACCATGGCAAGCGCCTCGAACAGCAAGGTGAAGTTGATGAGGCCGTTTCTGTTTTTGAACGCGGCCTGGAGGTCGATCCCTTGGCCGAATCCTTCTACCAAGGACTGATGCGGTGCCACAAAAGTCTCGGCCGGCCCTGCGAAGCGGTGAAGGCCTACGAGCGCTGCAAGGAAGTACTAAAAGATCGTCTTGGGGTGGGGCCATCCGATCAAACCCAGGCGATTTACCACGCGATACAAACGAACGACTAGCACCTCGGCGACAAGCCGGGTCTGTTCCTTCTTGCTCCTTTCTTAGAATTATTCCATTTCAGTCCGCCATACACGGCCGTCACCACATGGCGGAAATCCGTTAGCCATCCGTATGTCGGTCGAGCGTACTGTATCCGCTCATCAAGGATAAGGGAGGCGACCGCGGAGAGCTTCATTGTGCACGTGTACCAACGGATCAGGGCGACCGGCGAGTTGATCGGCACCGTCGAGGACGTTGCGCGCCGATGCACCGCGCGCTGCCGGACCTTTGAGGAGCTCAAAAAGGTGCTCGATCGGGCCATCTCGGACGATCCCCCAAGTGCAGCACCGCGATCGTCGCCTCCGGCCCAAGGGCCAAAGAACAGATAGGCCCGATGCGAATCCTTTAGTCATTCGTTAGTGGTCGTCCTCTAAGTTGCAATCAGTAACCGGTTAAGGAAGGCAGAAAAGCATATTAGAAATCGATGATTATCTAAGTTTTCAATACGACAAGCGAGGCGAGGAGTTATTTCTGCATGTTGGAATGTCCTCACCAACGAGAGGGACGGCGTTCGAGTGAGGGTCTGGTCGAACAGCGGTACCTGATGAACGCGGATGTCGGCGAAGTGCATCGCAACGGCCACGCCGATCTCAAGGAGGTGAATCATGATGAGGAGCCCATGTACTGAAATCATTGAACGCCTGCAGACGGACGCGGCATTTTTCTTGCGCTACGAAGTCCATGCCGAACAGACGTTGAAGGACGTCGGCTATCGATTGAGCGAGGACGAGGCGCTCCAACTCGCGGAGTGGCTGATGCAAGAGGTGATCGACGGTCGGCGCTCCGAAGTGATCCTCGTCTGCCCGTGCTCCGTCGTCGGCAAGTAGTCCGGAACGCTGCATGCCCCACCGATACCAACAGCGAGGCAATCGCGGGCGCTGCGGTAAACCGAAGGTGCGCGGGGGGACAGCTTAGTCCCGTCGCGGAGGGGGCGGGTCGATGCTCCCACCGCACTGATATATCGACTGAATCGGCATTAATCACGCAAGGAGGGAATAACCATGAATATACGAAACCTAATGATCTTGCTCGTTTCCTGTGTACTCGCAACCTCTGCATTTGCTGCAGAAAAGAAAAAGCCACCATCACCGCTGACTGTTGACGGGGCCGTGACGGTGGATGCGGCGCAGGCCAAGGCCCATTACGACAAGGGCGTGGTCTTTTTGGATGTACGAAGCGACAAGGATTGGGCGGCTGGTCGCATCAAGGGTGCCAAGCACCTGGAGTTGAAGAAAAAGTATAACGAGGATTCCTTGTCCAAACTCGTCAAGAAGGATGAGGGTGTTGTGATCTATTGTAATGGCTCGCCCTGTCCTCGCAGCTCACAGGCAAGCGCCAAAGCCGTAGGCTGGGGCTATACCAAGGTCTATTATTTTCGAGATGGGGTACCCGCTTGGAAAACAGCAGGTTTCCCGACAGAAAAGTAATCCGGACACCCTCCACAGGAAATGTGGTAACCCAATAACAAACGAAGGAGGAGGAGTTAGAAGCGGAATCATCATAGCTAAGAGCGTTGGGGCGCGTCACGGAGTTGCCCTGGGTCAGGAGGCGAACAGGCCGGTCCACTCCCACGGCATCCCTCACAACGCTGAGGAGATGATTGATGCGTAGATACCTTCCATCGAATAAGTGCATAGCAGGCTGCCTGCTGGTTATTTACTCGATCGCTTTCGGCCGTATCGTTTTTGCCGAAGCAAGTTTTGAACATATCATGCAAGGGGCCAAACCGATCGGGGAGTTCCGGCTCTGCGATTCCTCGCACATGGGTCAGTCCGAAACGTACAGCTGTAAGGACTACCTCAGTGAGCGCGAACGCCTTCGGCTGGTTTACCAAGGAGGTCCCGCTCCGCGGGCGATCTACAAATATCGGTCAGACATTTCGTGCGAACCGATGCTTATCTGGGTGAATAATGTTGGTGAGGCTTTCCTCTACTATGACCAGGAAAGTCCCTCTGGAGTGCCGTCTACGGCGATCTACCGGGGAACGGGTGTATGCCAAGATGACGAAGACCAATCAGTACCCTGCAGCATATTTGAACAGATTGTGGA
>DATCZH010000085.1:0-9819 GCA_036526015.1 Sulfuricaulis sp. | reverse complement strand
GATCGGATTGCTGATGATGCCAGCTTCGAACTTTTTGACCCGGCGCACCTCGTCCGCCTGGCGGTCCGGGCTGAGGGACTTATGTATGATGCCGAGACCGCCCTCCTGGGCCAGGCAGATGGCGGCACGCGCTTCTGTCACGGTGTCCATGGCGGCCGACAGCAGCGGAATATTCAAACTGAGAGAGCGTGTCAGGGAGGTCTTCAGATCCACGTCCCTGGGCAGGACGCTCGAATGCGCAGGAAGCAGCAGGACATCGTCAAAAGTGAGGGCTTCCTGGGCAATTCGCATGCCGTATTATAGTGATCGACCAAAAATCCGCAAACGGGTGGCCCATTCGCCCCTTCATGGCTCTCAATGCTCCATAAATAGATAAATCAGCATTTGGGTTGACGCCATCGCAATTGTATTTTATCGTTCAGCCACTATCGTTGATCCGGCATGATTGACCGGGGAGAAAAGCTGTCTGTCGAAGCAGCCTTCCCGAATCTGCGTGGTGCCAAATCAATAGTATAATCCCCAAAATTGACTGTTTTGCGGTGGCAGGATAACTTTGGGGTTGAGATTTGGCCGCTTAATAAATGGTCTTGGAATCTCAAAAAACATAGTCCGCCGCGACAACTGACACAGTCAGGCACAGGAGGATAAAGAATGAAACATACGCTTCTATTGGGTGCCATATCCCTGGCAATCGTCGGCTGCGCCAGCAGCGTCAACGAGAAAGAATACAATGACCTTGCCACCCAGGCAGAAAATGAAATTACACTGGCCAAGAAGTCCGGTTTCCTGTGGCTCCATACGGAAAAGTTTCTGAAAGAATCCAAGGAAGCCATGGCGGCGGCCACTTCGGCCAGCGATCGGGCCACGCGCGGAAAAGAATATGACAAAGCCATGAAACTGGCCAAGAAAGCTTTGCAAGAGGCGAAGCTGGCGCAACAGCAGGCAAAGGACAACGCCAATCCCGATACCAAGATTCCCTGATATTCCAAGCGTAATCAAATACAAAGCCGGGCATTGCCCGGCTTTTTTTTGCCACGAATTCAATTGCCAGCCTAGATCGTCTTGCGCTGGATAATTTTGTTTTTTCTATAAATGAGGTTATGTTTCTGGAGATGGAACAGCCTTCCTCCGTCGCCATCCCGGCACGTGACATCTATACCGTCTCGCGGCTGAATCGTGAGGCTAAGTTATTGCTGGAGGGAAGCTTTCCACCTCTCTGGATTGAGGGTGAAATCTCGAACCTTTCACGCCCCGCTTCGGGCCATGTCTATTTCTCCCTGAAAGATGCCCAAGCGCAGGTTCGCTGTGCCTTTTTTCGCCAACATCAACGCCTGCTTCGCCTGACGCTCAAAGACGGCTTGCACATCCTGGCGCGTGCCCGTGTCAGCCTGTACGAAGGCCGCGGTGACTATCAGATTATCATCGAATACTTGGAAGAGGCCGGCGAAGGCGCCTTGCGCCGTGCCTTCGACGCGCTCAAGCAACGCCTTTCGCAGGAAGGGCTGTTCGACATCGCCCACAAAAAACCCCTGCCGCGGCTTCCAAGCCGGCTCGGAATCATCACCTCCCCTTCGGGTGCGGTGCTGCATGATATCCTGACCACGTTACGCCGCCGATTTCCGGCCATTCCGGTGCTGGTCTATCCGGTGCCAGTGCAAGGTGTGGGGGCTGCTTCAATCATCGCCGCTGCCATAAGGCTCGCCGGCGAACAGCGTGACTGTGATGCCTTGATCCTGGCCCGGGGCGGCGGCTCACTCGAAGACCTGTGGGCGTTCAACGAAGAAGCGGTCGCGCGCGCGATCCATGCCTGCCCTATCCCCGTCGTCAGCGGGATCGGTCACGAAACCGATTTCACCATCGCCGACATGGCTGCCGATGCCCGTGCGCCGACACCCACCGCCGCGGCCGAAATGCTGAGTCCGGACCAGCAGGAATGGCTAACGCAATTTGAGCGCCTCGAAACGCGCCTGTTGGCGTCCATGTTAAGTTTATTGCGCAATCAGAATCAGCATATCGACTGGCTGACGGCGCGCCTGGTACATCCCCGTCACCGGATTCTCCTGCTGCAGCAGAGCCTGAAATCACTTGCCCAGCGCGTTTATCTGGCACAAACCGCGGGACTGCGCCACGCGCACGCGCAGTGGCAGGCCACAATGGCACGACTGCTTCAGAATACGCCGAAACCACGTTTGCAGACCTTGCAAAAGGATAACAAGCACTTGCATTCGCGTCTCGTTATGGGCATGGAGCGACAACTGGAATTTGCCCATTCACGCCTTCGCGAGCGCATGCAAACCCTGCATGCGTTGAGCCCGCTCGCGACATTGGAGCGCGGATACGCGATCGTACAGCGCCCCGATACCGGTGCCATCGTAACGGATGCCGGAAGGATCAGGGCTGGTGAGCGTGTACAGGCGCGGCTTGCGCGCGGTCGCCTTGATTGTGTTGTCGAGAAAACCCGTGAAGACTAGGGCCGGTTTCTTGCTAGCCTTGATGCTGAGCGTATCCGTTCAAGCGCAGATGTTGCCGCGAGAAAATCCGGTCCCCGGAGGCATTGCCATCGTTCCGGTGGCCCCAGACTCCGAGCCCGTTCCCCGGGTGTATTACGATGACCGGCGTGTGTTGATCGTCTCTCACGCCGAGAAATGGCGGGCAGTCGTCGGATTACCACTGTCGCTCTCCCCCGGTTCCCAAATCCTGCGAGTCAGCGATGGTACAGGACGGAGACGTGACATTTCATTCGACGTGCGGTCCAAGAACTATGCCGCGCAATACTTGACCATCAAGAACCGGCGAATGGTTGAACCTTCCGCAGAGGATCTCATGCGCATAGAGCGGGAGCAGGAGATTATCCGGGCAGCATTTACCACCTGGTCTGACCTGCCGCTGAAATCGCTGCAATTCCGACTGCCGGTGCAGGGACGTATCAGCAGTATTTTCGGGCTCCGCCGTTTTTTCAACAATGAACCGCGTCAACCGCACAGTGGTATAGATATCGCCGCGCCCACCGGCACCCCCGTGGTCGCACCGCTGGCGGGAATCGTTGTCGAATCCGGAGAATATTTTTTCAATGGCAAAACTATTTTCCTCGACCATGGCCAAGGGCTGGTCAGCATGTTCAATCACTTGAATCGTATCCTGGTCGAACGCGGGAAGCGCGTAGAAACCGGTGAGAAAATCGGCGAAATTGGCAAGACCGGACGGGTGACCGGGCCACATCTGCACTGGACCGTTAGTCTGAACAACAGTCGGGTCGATCCGGAACTATTCCTTCCGGACATTGGGAGCGCGGGCAAAGAATAATTCAACTTTCCCTTAGCCAGCAGGGAGTTTCAGTAGGAAACTTCATTTTGTCTTCCAGAGATGAACGCTTTTATCACGACTGCCGGAGACCATAAATTCTCCGTTGGGCGAGAAGGCCAGGGACTGAACATGATCCTGGTGGCTGCTCAACGTTTGCAACACGGCGCCATCGCTGACGTTGTATATGGATATAACTTTCTTGGCGAGACCGGCTGCCAACCAGCGGCTATTGGGAGAGAAAGCCAGCGTCAGGATGGCCTGATTGTTCGTTATGGTGCGCAAATAAGTACCGGTATATGCATCCCATAGCCGTATCGCCTCCCCGGCATCTCCGGTAGCCAACCACCTACCATCGGGTGACCAAGCCAGCGACAGGATCTTATCCTTGTGGCCGGACACCCGGAACGCTTCACGGCCATGGGCCATATTCCAGACCAGCAATGTTCTGTCTGCGCCGGCGGAGGCCAGGAATTTGCCATCCGGGGAGAAGGTCAGCGCATATATCTCCCCGGTATGTCCTTCGAGGGTATACACACGATTTCCGTCGGGCACGTCCCATACAAACACCACCCGATCCTTACCGGCCGTCGCGACAAATTTCCCATCCGGTGAAAAACTTACGGCATAGACGGCATAACCCGGACCGCTCAGCGCCCCACGCGGCGTACCCGAATTAGTCTCCCACAATCTCACGGTGCCATCATCACCGGCGGATGCCAGCCACTTTCCATCGGGGGAAATGTCTATGGCATTTACGGCATAACTCTGGCGCAAAGTGCCGAGCGCCGTTCCGGTGGCTGTGACCCAGAGCCGGATGGTTTTATCGAGACCGGCTGAGGCAAACCATTTTCCGTCTGGGGAAAAGGCCACCGATTGAACCCAATCCTCATGTCCGGAAATAGATTTTGCCAACATGGAAGGGAAACGACTGGCGAATGTCGCCTGCTTTGGATTGGTTTCACTGGTTTCCGAAGTTACCGCGGTAATGGGCATTGGTGCTGGCATGGCATCCGGCTTCGTGGACGGTGAAGCACGGGTTTTTTGTGCAGCATCGGATGACGACCCCAGATTGACCGGATTCTTTTCGGATTGGCCGAAATGCATCTTGATATCTGACCAGTAGACGAGACCAGCCACCACCAAGCTGACTACCATGAAGCCTGCCGCCATCAGGCCAACAGCGATTGAACTTGAATCCCGCTTCCGCTGGCGAGACGTGGTCGGCGAAGGACGGCGGTAAATAGCCCTCATGGCCGGTCGGTTGAAAGTAGCGGGTTGGCTGATGGTGTTGGAGCGTGACCGGCCTTTGCCCATGAGGGCGTCCTGGAATTCCCGAGTCGACTGCGGCCGGTCACGAGGATAGACCTGCATAGCCCAGTCAATGCAATCCAGGATATGCCTTTGATAGGAATTTCCTCCCGCCTTGATCGCCGGGTTCAGTGGGTCAACCTGGTATTTCAGTATGGCCTCGTAGCGATCCAGTGCTTCGTCAGGTTTTTTTCCGGTTACACACCGATACATGGAGGCACCGATAGCGTAAACATCCGTCCACGGCCCTGGCGTTCCTTTGTCCGGGTATTGCTCCATCGGAGCATACCCATGGGTCAAAGCCACCTTATGCAAATGCACTGTGCCCTGGCGCGCTGAGCCGAAATCAATCAGCATAGGACTGCCGTCCTTGCGCAAGTAAATATTTTCCGGCTTGATATCAAGATGCAGCATTTCAGCTTCATGCACAGCGAGCAGCCCATTCAGGATGGGAATGAAAATTCGCAGGAGCGTGGGTTCATCGAGCCGGGGGCCGTTCCGCTTGAGATAATCCGCCAGGCTTTGCCCTTCCTCGTATTCCATGACCACATAAGCCGTGTTGTTGGCTTCAAGAAAACGTAACACCCGTACGATGTGGGGGTGCTTGAAGCGCGCCAGCGCCCGAGCTTCCTTCACGAAATTTTTTAAACCGTGTTGATAATCACGAACCGCATCACGATCAGGCTTTGGAAGCACCTGGGTCTTGTTTTCACGTCCGGCGATTTCGTGCGGGAGATACTCCTTGATCGCCACCTGGGCCCCCAACGCGGTGTCGTGCGCAAGATAGGTGATTCCAAAGCCCCCATGGCCCAGAACCGATTCGATGGTGTATTCAGCCAGTCGGTATCCTGACCGGAGGGAACTCTTATGAAATGCGCTCACGTAACTACCTTGTCATGCCCTTGAATCCGAGGCCGCATCTTTTTCTGCGATCAACTCGACGTTTTACTTGGATATCAAACTACTTTTTTAGTATAGATCACCAGATTTCATGCGCGTCGGCGCATGATTCGGTGTTTGGGTCGGGTTTTTCCGCTTTTTTTTCCGTGATACGGGTTATCCTCCTGGCGGCACTCCACGCGCACCGGCGTGCCGATGAGATGAAAAGCCTTTCGAAACGCGTTGGCAAGATAGCGACGGTAAGACTTGGACAACGAGGCCACCTGGTTGCCATGTATTACCACCCGGGGAGGATTCTTACCACCCTGATGGGCATATTTGGGACGGGCACGGCGGCCATGAATAAGGGGCGGTGGCGTGGCCATGACAGCCGCCTGCAGGATGCGATTAAGCTTAGGCGTAGTCATGGTCCGGTGAGCCGAGGCATAAGCCTCGTCCACTGAACGGAACAATTCGCTCACCCCGATCCCGCGGCGAGCGGAAATAAAATGAATGCGGGCAAAATCCAGAAACGGCAGTTTGCGTTCCAGTTCGCGTTTGGCCCATGCGCGGTCGGATTCATCCACCGCATCCCACTTATTAACGGCCACCACCAGGGCACGGCCCGCCTCCAGCGCATACCCCGCCAGCGAGGCATCCTGCTCAGCCACACCGGCGTGCGCGTCAATCACAAGAATTGCCACGTTCGCCTCGTCAATGGCCTGGAGTGTCTTGAGTACCGAATACTTTTCCAGCAGATCATCAATCCGTCCACGTCGTCGCACACCGGCCGTATCAACAAGTATGTAATGGTGCCCGTCACGTTCGATCGGAACATATATGCTGTCACGTGTGGTACCCGGTTCGTCACACACCACCACGCGTTCCTCCCCGAGCAGCGCATTCACCAGCGTGGATTTTCCGACATTGGGTTTACCGATCACGGCAATTCTCGGTGTATCACCATTTTGATCGACTTCCTCGGTCAGGGGGAGCTGAGACAGCACACGCTGAAGCAGATCGGCAACCCCTTCTCCATGCGTGGCGGAGACCGCTACCGGATCGCCAATTCCGAGTTCATAAAATTCCGCCACTGCTGTGGCAGCATCAAGTCCCTCTGCTTTGTTTACCGCCACCCAGACTGGTTTCCCCTGCCGCCGTATATCCGAGGCCAGTTGCCGGTCGACAGGATGAATGCCTTCACGTGTGTCAACAATGAGGATAATGGCATCGGCCTCGACCAAGGCCGTGCGTACCTGAGACGCGACGCCGGAAGAAACGTCCCCTCGATCCATCATCGAATCCAGTCCCGTGACTACTCCACCGGTATCAACGACAAAATAGGGGCGATCACCCATCCGTCCATCGCCATACTGACGATCACGCGTCAGTCCCGGGGCATCTGCCACGAGCGCGCGGCGGCTGCGCGTCAACCGGTTAAACAGGGTGGATTTGCCGACATTGGGCCGGCCAATCAGTACGATAACGGGTTTCATTCTGATTTAGCAGACAGAGCACCAAGCAGTGAGGTTGGCTGTTGGCATTTTCCATGGACTCTCGCGTCTCGGTTTTTTCCAACTACGTTCAACATCACTAGGAAATATTTATTTGAGTGAGAATTCGCGGCAGATATTAAGTATTTTGAAGTTTTGATATAACTCGTGTCCTGGTGGCTCCGGCTTTCTTCAGTTTTTTACCAATTGCAGCGCTGCCAGATCACCTGATTGGTTGCTCACGTAAAGCTTGTCATTATCCGCCAGTGCCTGAGAGCGCACTGCACTGCTGCCAAGACGGTAGCGCGCAACAAAGTGACCGTCATCACTGGACAGCCAGTGAACATAACCTTCAAAATCTCCGACAGCCACCAATCCTTCCATGTAACGTGGGGCATTCAAGTGACGCGCCCGCAGTTTTTCCTGTTTCCAGACGCTTGCCCCGGTGCGCAAATCAAATGCCAGGACGTTGCTGCGATCGTCGGTGAGATAGATATTCTTCGTATCCGTATCCATGCCGGTAAACGTGGAGACCTCCCGTGACCACAAGAGGCGTCCTGATTTCGCATCCAGGGCAATTATCTTTCCTTGGTAACTGGCGGCATAAAGGACACTGTCAATGACCACCGGCGAAACATCAACATCGACCAGACGCTCCACCTCGTTACGTCCCTGTGGCTGTGCCACCGGCAACTCCCAAAGAAGTTTGCCGCTCTCGATATGGACGGCAACCACCTTGCCACTGGCGAAACCGGACAGCACTGCATCGGCGACAATCACGGGTCTGGCCGTTCCATGGAGGCTGAGCGGCGGTTCAGTACGCTCATACCGCCACAACCGTCTTCCATCAGAGGTCGACAAGGCAGTAAGTTTGCCGTCGACCGATTGCACCACTACCACACCGGCCGCCACAGCCGCCGGTACCAGCGACTGACTCGATAATTGGCTGGTCCAGCGTTGCTTGCCATCATTTTGGTCGAGCGCGATCACATCCCCCTTCTTGGTCACAACGATGACGAGGCCGTCTCCCGCGGCGATCCCTCCCGTCACCGGACGATCCACGTCCGTTTCCCAGAGTTCACGTCCGTTGTTTATGGAAAACGCCCGTATCCTCCCCTTGGGATCGGATGTATAGACCACGTTGTCATACATCGCGGGCGTCAAAACCACGGCAGACTTAACGGAGCTGGCACCGCTGTCAGCTGTCCAGAGCTGTTTCACCTGCATCTCCTGAGCAAAGTCCAGGAGTTTCGCCGGCTCCTCCCGCACAGCTTTGCTGCCACCGCAGGCGGACAGAAACAGCAGGAAGGACAGAATGGCGGCGATAATTTTCATAAAGCCTTCTTCGGTCCCAAATCATCGAGCTTTATTTTTAGTATGGCCGCATAGGGAGAACCGGCATTTAGATAGTTAAGCGCTTCGCTGTATGCTGATCGCGCAGCTTCACGCTGTCCCTGGGCCAAACGGATATCTCCTATAAGCTCCGCATATTCGGCCTCGAACCCTGCACGGTTCTTTACATTGAGCCGTGTCAGTGCCGCTTCCTTGTCACCGGCATCAAAAAGAATACGTGCCAAACGCAGGCGTGCGGCGTGCCGGACCGCGGCATCGTCGGCCTTGTCCAACACCCACTGGAGATGCTGGCGGGCTTTAACGTTGTCACCGGCCTCGAAGAGCAGCCGGGCAAGCAGCAATCCGGCCATCCCGGCATAAGGCGTGGAGCCATACTGGTTGATCAGTGATTCGCCCAAGCGTTGTGCGGCGGCAGGATTTTTTCCATGAAAGCTCTGGAACATGCGTTCATAGACCTCCGCGGCGGTATGCAACTGTTCTTCTTTATATTTTGTCCAGAAGCGGAAACCGGCGAGAAAGGCAGCGCCCAGCAGTATGCCGACAATTATGGAGCTACCATAGTTTTTCCACCATGCCTTGAGTTTTTCCAGTTCTTCCTGCTCAGCGTACGCGCTCAAGTCTTCACTCTCCTTCCGGTTCGTTCATCCAGAAAATCAATCAACACATCTTGATGCACTGACACCTGGACATCCTGACCTCGCATGTCCTTCACGGTGACCGTTTTATCACGCATTTCCTCGTCCCCCAGCATGAGCGCGAAGCGCGCCCCGCTGCGGTCAGCGCGTTTAAGCTGCGCCTTCAGTCCACCACTTCCGCAGTGACACTCGATGCGCAGCCCGGCGTTACGCAGGCGCTCCGCCAACCGTAAACCATATTTCCCAGCAGACTCACCCAGCAATACCAGATAAGCTTCGGGCGCACCTAAAGATTGGGAGGGTCCCTGGAGCGCGAGCAATTCGACCAGCCGTTCCATGCCAATGGCAAAACCCGCCGCTGGCGCCGACCGGCCGCCGAGCTGCTCCACCAGGCCATCAAATCTCCCGCCGGCACAGACAGCCGACTGCGCGCCGAGCCGGTCCGTGGTCCATTCGAACACAGTGCGGGTGTAATAGTCGAGTCCGCGCACCAGCCGTGGATTGATCCGGTAGGGAACGCCCGATTCCTTGAGATACTCGCCGAGCTGGTCAAAATGCGTGCGCGAGCCTTTGTCCAGATGGTCGTGGAGGTTCGGCGCTTCGGCAATGATCGATTGCATCGCTGGATTCTTGCTATCAAGTATTCGCATCGGGTTCTTTTCCAGACGGCGCAAGCTGTCTTCATCGAGTTGATCGCGGCGCGCCTTTAAAAAACGCGTCAATTTGGCACGATAGGCGGCACGGGATTCCGTCGTGCCCAACGAATTGAGTTCCAGGGTCAGGCCTTCCAGTCTGAGCGACTTCCATAACCTGACGCACATTAATATAAGCTCGGCGTCAAGGTCCGG
>DATCZH010000084.1:0-4420 GCA_036526015.1 Sulfuricaulis sp. | reverse complement strand
ACTCGCCGATCATCAAAAATCTGGAAGGGCGCGAAGTTCCAATCGAGCGCGGCGTGCCGATTGAAGGAGGCCGGGAAAAGGCCGTTGCCGCTTACCGTGAATTCCTGAATGTGGCGCCGCATCACGAACAGCGTCCGGAGGCCATGCGTCGTCTGGGAGATCTGCAATTGGAAGGCGCCGAGGAACGCCAGCTCGCGGATACGGGTGAGGCCGCGCCCAAAATGGGAAAGAAGCCGGAAGTTCCCCGTGACGCGCTGAATGCATCTGACTATCGTCGCGCCATCAAATGGTATCAGAACATGTTGCGGGCTTACCCCCATCACCCGGGGAATGACCGCGTTTATTACCAATTGGCCAAGGCCTATGAACAAACTGGCGATCTGCAACAGTCGTTGCGGGTTCTGGATCAACTGGTCGCTGCTTATCCACAAACGACCTACCGCGACGAGGCGCAGTTTCGACGGGGAGAGCTTTTGTTCACGTTGAGATCCTACGAAGCATCACAACAGGCATACGAATCGATTTTGCAACAGGGCAATGCCTCGCCATTCTATGAACGTGCGCTCTTCATGCACGGCTGGTCGCACTACAAACAGCTGCACTACGACTCCGCACTGCGATCGTTTTTCAGCGTGCTGGATCGCAAGCTGATCGGGCGGTTCAGCGGAAATTCGTTCAATGAGCTGACTTCTTTGAGTCGTGCCGACCGCGAGCTGGTCGAGGATACCTTTCGGGTGGTTAGCCTGAGTCTGTCGAATATCAATGGTGTCGAATCGATATCCGGTTATTTTCAATCTGGGTCTCGCCGCAATTATGAATTCCTGATTTACCAGCAACTGGGAGATCTGTATTTCAAACAGGAGCGCATCAAGGATGCCGCCGATACCTACAGCGCCTTCGGGCGTCGCTACCCGACACACCCTCAGGCGCCACTGCTCCAAGCCAAGGTGATCGAGTCTTATCAGCAGGCGGGTTTTGCCAGCCTCGCGCTCGAGGCCAAAAAGGAATTTGCCATCCGTTATGGCCTGCACAGTGATTATCGCCAGGTCAGCTCATCCGAGGTCTATGCGCGCGTGCTGCCCGTGCTCAAATCCACCTTGGAGGATCTTGCGCGCCATTATCATGCGAGCGCACAAAAGACCAAGACGCCGGGAGATTACCTGGAAGCAGCGCGCTGGTACCGCGCGTTTCTCGAGGAATTCCCTGCGGATCCGCAAGCTCCGATGATGAATTTTCTGCTGGCGGAAATGTTGTTCGAGGACAAGCGCTATGCCGAGGCCGCCTTGGAGTATGAAAAGACCGCCTATGACTATCCGCGACATCAAAAGAGCGCGGATGCCGGTTATGCCGCCTTGCTGGCCTATGCCCGGCAGGAAAATCAGCTTCCCCCATCGGGCAAGCCCGCCTGGCTGAAGCGAATCACCGATAGCGCATTACGTTTTGGCGACGCCAATCCTTCCGATCCGCGTACGCCCACGGTACTCGCCAATGCCGCCGAAAGGCTGTATGCCCTGCATGCCCCGGAACGGGCTGCTACCGTCGCGCGGCGTGTGCTGGAGGCGAAACCGGACCCACCGCCCGCGCTGCGGCGCACGGCATGGACAGTCGTGGCGCACACGGATTTCGAGAAGGGTGCGTTTGACCGCGCCGAGACAGGATATCAACAGGCGCTGGCCTTGACGCCGGTGAAAGAGGCAAGCCACGGTTTGCTCGTCGAGCGCTTGGCAGCGGCGGTGTACAAGCAAGGTGAGCAAAGCCGTTCGGCCGGCAAGCTGGTGGAGGCCGCAGCGCATTTTCTGCGCGTGGGCAATATCGCCCCCCGGTCGCCGATACGCGCCAACGCCGAGTATGACGCCGCCGCCGCGTATATCGCCATGAAGCACTGGCAAGCCGCGAGCCGGGTGTTGGAAAACTTCCGCCAGAACTATCCCGGACATCCGCTGCAGGCAGACATCTCTCAAAAACTGGCCGTGGCATATCTGGAACAGGGGAAATGGTCTCACGCGGCGCTGGAATTCGAGACGCTGGCAGCCGACAAGAATAAGGACGCGCAGGTTCGGCGCGAGGCCTTGTGGCAGGCCGCCGAGCTGCAGGAAAAAGCCGGCAACGACCCGCAGGCGCAAGCGGTGTACGAGCGCTACGTCACCCAGTTCCCGGCCCCATTCGAGACGGCGATCGAGGCGCGACATCGTCTCGCCGGTCTCAGCCTGAAACGGGGGCAGGTCAAGTCACGTTACCTTTGGCTCAATGAGTTGGTTAAAGCCGAGCAGGGCGGGGGGTCGTCACGCACCGACCGCACACGTTTCCTCGCGGCCACGGCCGCCATAAGCCTCGCGGAACCCCATTACGAGGCGTTCCGCGCCGCGCGCCTGAAGGAACCGCTGAAGAAGAACCTGAAAATCAAAAAGGAAAAAATGCAGCTTGCGCTCAAGGCCTACAGCGCGGCGGCGGAATACGGCGTGGCCGAAGTGGCCACCGCCGCCACTTATCACATTGCCGAAATCTATCGCGATTTCAGCCGTGACCTGCTGTCCTCCCAGCGACCCAAGGGGCTGTCGGCGGCGGAGCTGGAGCAGTACGTCGTGATGCTGGAAGAACAAGCTTACCCCTTCGAGGAAAAGTCGATTGAATTGCACGAAGTGAACGTGCGCCGTATCGCCAATCGTCTTTACGACCAGTGGATCCGGCGCAGCCTCGATGCGCTTGGAAAACTGCGTCCGGTGCAGTATGCCAAGGTGGAGAAAAGCGAGGTGATTATCAATGCGCTGCGCTAGGTCCATGCTCCGCGCCAGTCTGTTTTTGCTGGTTGCATGGCTTGCCGGCTGTGCAACCAACATTGGTCCGAATTCTTCAAAAACGGTGCCCCCGTCTATTGCCGGGCTTCCATCCGAACCGGTCGTCTCTGCCGCCGTGCAAAATGAATATGTCGCTGCCTTGAGCGCCATGAAGCGCAGCCGCTATCAAGAAGCCGAGCAAACATTGCTCTCATTGACACGCCGGTATCCGGATTTATCCGGTCCCTTCGCCAATCTGGGAATTATCTATCATCGCTTGGGGAAACTGCCCGAGGCCGCGGAATCGCTGAATAAAGCCATCGAGATCAATTCGAATCGTGCGGCCTATCACAATGAGCTCGGCATCGTGTACCGGGAGAGCGGACAGCTCGAGAAGGCACGCGAGAGCTATGCACGTGCTTTGCGTGTCGATCCGCTTTATTTGAATTCACACCTCAATATCGGGATTCTGTATGACTTGTATCTACAGGAGCCCGGCAAGGCGCTTCAGCACTACGAACGCTATCAGGCTTTGCTGCCGGCCGCGGATGCGCAGGTCAACAAATGGATCGTCGACTTGAAACAAAGGCATCCGGCATCCGATAAAACCGCCTTCAGGAGCGACAAATGAAACACATTGTGCCATTTTTTGTGCTCATGCTTAGTCTTATCGGGATAAATGCACGGGCGGAAGACCGTGCCGACCTTGAGGGCACATCCATCATCGGCAGTCGCGAGTTGCCCAAAGTGACCTATATCGTGCCTTGGAAGAAGCCGCTCCCGGCGGATCTTGTCGGCCGGCCGGTGACGAGCCTGCTGGATGAGGCTCTGGCACCGCTCGACCGCGACGTGTTCCGGCGCGAGGTGGAATACCACGGAATGCTGCCAGGCGCGCGTGTCGGGAATCCGGCTTCCGCGGGCCGGAAGTAATCGCCGTTCATTTATTGTTAATGCTAAGGAGACAACCATGAGTACCTATAGTGCAATTGTGCGCTTCTTTCAGGAAGGTGGGATGTTCATGTATCCCATCATGCTGGTGATGGCGGCCGGTCTGGCGATCGCGCTTGAGCGCTATCTTTACCTGAGCCGATCGCGGAGCATCAACCGGAAAATGTGGACTGAGCTCAAACCGGTGTTGCAGAACGGCAAATACCAGCAGGCCATGACGACCGTCTCCAAGTCGGACACGGCGATATGCAAGATATTGAGTTACGGCCTGTCCCGCATCCGTACCGCGCGCCGGCGCGAGGACATCGAGATGGCGATGGAGGAGGGACTGATGGAAATCATCCCGCGTCTGGAAAAACGCACACACTACCTGGCATCGTTCGCCAACATTGCCACCCTGCTCGGCTTGCTTGGGACCATCATCGGCCTGATCCAGGCGTTCACGGCGGTGGCTAACGCTAACCCGGCGGAAAAGGCGGAGCTGCTGTCTTCCAGCATATCCGTGGCCATGAACACCACCGCCTTCGGGCTGATGGTCGCCATCCCCCTGCTGCTGGTTTATTCCCTGTTACAGTCACGAACGACGGAGATCGTCGACAGCCTCGAGATGGCGGCAGTGAAATTCCTGAACATGGTTACGGATCGTACGAAATCCGAGGCTGCCTGATGCGTTTCCGTCGACGCCTGCACAAGCGCCC
>DATCZH010000083.1:0-6139 GCA_036526015.1 Sulfuricaulis sp. | reverse complement strand
GGCTCGAGCCGAAGAATTCCTTGATCACTGCGGAAACGGGTTTGGCGTTAATCAGCTCCTGTGGCATCAGGCCCTCGGATTCCGCCAGCGACAGGCGTTCCTTGACAGCGCGCTCGACGCGCACCAGACCAACACGAAACTGGTTTTCTGCCAGCTCGCCGACCGAACGCACGCGGCGGTTGCCCAAGTGATCGATGTCGTCGATTTCGCCCTTGCCGTTCTTGAGCTCGATCAGAATCTTCATCGCATCAACGATGTCTTCCCGGGTCAGGATACCCGGGCCCTCGTCCATGCCCCGGCCAACGCGGCGGTTAAATTTCATGCGGCCAACGGCGGACAAATCGTAGCGGTCCGGGCTGAAGAACAGGTTATTGAACAGCGTCTGGGCAGCGTCGCGCGTCGGCGGTTCGCCCGGTCGCATCATTCGATAGATTTCGATTTGCGCTTCCAGAGCATCGCGCGTCGGGTCGAGGCGCAGGGTGTCGGAAATGAACGAACCCTGATCAAGGTCATTGGTGTAAATCGTCTTGACCTCGCTGATGCCGGCTTCGAACAGCTTGTCGATCAGATCCTTGGAGACCAGGTCGTTGGCTTGCGCCAGCAATTCACCGGTCTGCGGATGAATCATGTCCTCGGCCAGGGAGCGGCCAATGAGAAAACTCGGCTCAATGGTCAGTTGCTTGAGCTTGGATTTTTCTAGCTCGCGCACGTGGCGGCCCGAAATGCGCAGACCGGCCTCGATGATGACCTCGCCTTTTGGGGTCTTCACGTCGAACTCGAACTGCATGCCGCGCAGACGGTTAGGAATGAGATCGAGCCGGATTTCCTGCTTCACTAAATGGAATGTATCGGTCTCGAAAAAGGTCGCCAGGATTTCCTGGGTAGACATCCCAATGGCGCGCAGCAGGATCGTGGCGGCCAGCTTGCGCCGGCGGTCGATGCGGACATACAGGTAATCCTTGGGATCGAACTCGAAATCGAGCCACGAACCGCGGTAGGGAATCACGCGTGCCGAGAACAGCAGTTTTCCGGAAGAATGCGTCTTGCCAAAATCGTGCTCGAAAAACACGCCTGGTGAACGGTGCAACTGGGAGACGATGACGCGCTCGGTGCCATTAATGACGAAAGTGCCGTTGTCGGTCATGAGCGGAATTTCGCCCATGTACACTTCCTGCTCCTTGATATCGCGCACCGTCTTAGTACCGGTGGCTTCGTCTTTTTCGAACACCACCAGGCGCAACAGGGCGCGCAGGGGAGCCGCATAGATCAATCCACGCTGTTGGCATTCCTTGACATCGAACGGCGGTGTCCCGAGGCGGTAGCTGACGAACTCCAGCGCCGCATTGCCATTGTAACTTTCAATCGGAAACACCGTTTTGAAAGCGGCCTGCAGGCCCTGGTCAATGCGCTGCTCCGGGGGTCTCTCCGCCTGCAGGTACTGGCGGTAGGATTCCTTCTGTATCTCGAGGAGATAGGGAACCTTCAGCACGCCAGGGCGTTTGCCAAAATTCTTGCGGATGAGTTTCTTCTCGGTGAATGAGTAGGTCATGCTTTCCTCGGCTCTCTGGATAGAGAATCAGCGTCACGGACGGGTAAGGCCCACGGCATTTTACTGAAATGGCAAACAGACAGGCCGGCAGCGATGCCGGCTCTGGCCGTACAGACTATATATATACATCCGCCCGGGGCGGACGAATTGGCCACCGGCGCCAATTTACTTGAGCTCAACCTTGGCGCCAGCAGCCTCGAGTTCCTTTTTCATCTTTTCGGCATCGGCCTTCGGCACTGCTTCCTTTACAGTCTGCGGGGCGCCTTCCACCAGGTCCTTGGCTTCCTTCAGGCCCAGGGTGGTCACGGCGCGAACCGCCTTGATGACGCCCACCTTGTTGTCACCCGCGGCCGCCAGAATGACGTCGAAGGCATCCTTGGCCTCGGCCGGCGCGGCGGCGGCGGCGGCGGCCGGAGCGGCCACGGCCATGGCGGCGGAAACGCCGAACTTGGTTTCCATCTCCTTGATGAGTTCGGAGAGTTCCAGCACCGACATGCTGGAAATGGTATTAAGTATCTCTTCTTTCGAAACAGCCATGATGTTATCTCCTAAATTAAATCTTGAATGAATGATCGGTTAAGTGGCGCTGACTTTGGCATCGCGTACGGCCGCCAGGGTCCGCACGAACTTCGCCGGGACCTCATTCAAGGTCTGGACGAACTTCTGGACCGGCGCCTGCAGGGTGCCGAGCAGCAAAGCCAACAATTGCTCGCGTCCGGGCAGAACGGCCAGAGCCTGGATCTGCGCCAAAGACATGAGCTTGCCGTCCATGGCTCCGACCTTGATCTTGAGTGCTTCGTTCTCTTTCGCGAACTCGCTCAGAATCTTGGCCACCGCCACCGGGTCAGCCGACACCGCGAACGCCAGCGGACCAATCATCTGGTCCTTCAGGCATTCGAAGCCAGTGCCTTCCACCGCACGCCGGGCAAGCGAGTTCTTCACGACACGCAGAAAGACATTGCTTTCATGCGCCTTGCGGCGCAGCGTTGTCATCTGGGCGACGGACAGTCCACGGTACTCAGCCAGCATGGCCGCCTGCGCGCCCGTCAGCTTCCCGGACACCTCAGCGACTACCGCTTTTTTCTCATCTAATGTCAGACTCATAAGAGTCACCTCCAGTTGCTACATCTTGACAAGCCACGGCGACCTGCTCAGGAGGTAAGTCCTGTGTCGGGCACACCGTCTGCGCAGGCTGAGGCATCGTATTAAGCCCCTCGTAACCGACATCGTTACTTCGGCGCGCCTGCGGTCTTTGACAACGCTTCGCGCCAAACACCAGCACGAAGCGACCCAAAGTCACTTATAATAAGCACGATCGGCAAGCCGGTCGTGCAACCATTCTTTACAGTCCCGACGTGTCCAGGCGGATACCGGGACCCATCGTGGTGGAAAGCGTCACCTTCTTTAAATACACACCCTTGGCGGCGGAAGGTTTGCTTTTGTTGAGCGCCGCCATCAAGGACATGAAATTTTCCTTGAGCGCCTCAACCTCGAACGAAGCTTTGCCAATGGCGCAATGCACCAGCCCGGCCTTGTCGGTGCGGAACTGGACCTGTCCGGCCTTGGCATTCTCAACAGCTTTCGCGACATTCGGTGTTACCGTTCCCACTTTCGGGTTTGGCATCAATCCTCGCGGACCGAGAATCTGGCCGAGGCTTCCCACGACACGCATGGCCTCCGGGGTCGCTATGGCAAGATCAAAATCAATCTTGCCCTGCTTGATTTGGTCAGCGAGGTCTTGGAAACCGATGATGTCGGCGCCGGCGCTCCGGGCCGCTTCGGCTTGCGCGCCTTCCGCGAACACCGCCACGCGCACTTTCTTGCCGGTGCCGCGCGGCATCACCGCCGTGCCACGCACGTTCTGCTCAGACTTCTTCGCGTCAATGCCGAGATTAATGGCCACGTCCACCGATTCGTCGAACTTGGCGCTGGCGGTGTCCTTGATAATCTTCAGGGCTTCGTCGAGCGAATAGTTCTTCATCCGGTCCAGTTTCGCGAGCTGGGCTTTCAGGCGTTTGCCGGCCATGTCACACCCCCTCGCATTCCACGCCCATTTGGCGTGCGCTGCCCGCGATGATCTTCACCGCGGTGTCGAGATCGTAGCAATTCAAATCAGGCATCTTGACCTTGGCGATCTCTTCGAGCTGTTTGCGCGAGAGCTTGCCCACCTTGTCCTTGAGCGCATTGCCGCTGCCGGACTCAAGCCCCAGGGCCTTCTTGATCAACACCGACGCGGGCGGCGTCTTGGTGATGAAGGTGAAGCTTTTGTCGCTAAAAGCCGTAATGATGACCGGAATGGGCATGCCCTTTTCCATCTTCTGGGTCACCGCATTGAACTGCTTGCAGAACTCCATGATATTCAGGCCATGCTGGCCGAGCGCCGGTCCCACCGGCGGGGACGGATTGGCCGACCCGGCCGGCACCTGCAGCTTGATGTACGCTGATACTTTCTTTGCCACGGTATTGCTCCTTACGGGTGCTAACGGCTGTTGTCAGCCTCCCCGCGGTTGAAAAAACTTAAGCCTTCTCGACCTGACTGAATTCCAACTCCACCGGCGTTTGACGCCCAAAAATCGACACCGACACCTTGAGCTTGCTCTTCTCGTAATTGACATCTTCCACCGTGCCGTTGAAGTCCTGAAACGGGCCATCAATCACGCGCACCTGCTCACCGGCCATGAACGAGAATTTCGGCCGTGGTTTCTCCACGCCTTCCTGCACTTGCCGCAGAATGGCGTCGGCCTCCTTGTCGGTGATTGGTGTCGGCTTGCTACCGGAACCACCGATGAATCCGCTGACCTTGGGCACGTCCTTCACCAGGTGCCAGGTTTCATCATCCATTTCCATCTTCACGAGCACATAGCCCGGGAAGAATTTGCGCTCGCTGGTACGTTTCTGGCCGCTTTTCATTTCCACGACCTCTTCCGTCGGCACCAGGATTTCGCCGAACTTGTCTTCCATGCCGGCGTTGCGAATGTGCTCCTTCAGGGAGCGCACCACGGCCTTCTCGAATCCGGAATAGGTGTGCACGACATACCAACGCATGGTCATGAGTTCCACTCCTATCCCGTTACCACTTTGACAATTTTGTGCAGACCCCAATCGATCACCCACATGTACAAGGTCACCAGGATCACCATGACAAACACGATCAAGGTCACTTGCATCGTTTCCTTCCGGGCCGGCCAGACCACTTTGCGCAATTCAAGCCGTGATCCTTTGGCAAACTCCCAAGCATGACGTCCAAATTCAGTCTGCGCGGCAAAAATTACCGCCAGCACACCTGCTGCCAGCAACACGGCCACCCGGATCAGGTCCGGTTTGCCCTCAAAGTAATAGAAACCCCCGATGCCGCCTACAACGATCAGCACCGCGAGTATCAGTTTCAATTTGTCCGCTGTCACTACTAAATTCCTTCGTTGCCAGTCAACTGGCAGGCCAGGAGGGTCTCGAACCCCCAACCTGCGGTTTTGGAGACCGCCGCTCTACCAATTGAGCTACTGGCCTATATAACTCAGTGCTCCGTGTCGAGATGTCAGAGATATGCAAGTGAAGTCATGCTTCATGCAGACATCAATAAGCACACATCCGTTGAGCTCAACACTCTCTTATTCAATCACCTTCGCCACCACCCCGGCGCCCACGGTGCGGCCGCCTTCGCGGATGGCGAAGCGCAGGCCCTGTTCCATGGCGATGGGGTTGATCAGGGTGACGACCATCTTGATGTTGTCGCCGGGCATGACCATCTCGGTGCCCTGGGGCAGCTCCACGGAGCCGGTGACGTCGGTGGTTCGAAAGTAGAACTGCGGACGGTAGCCCTGGAAGAATGGCGTGTGCCGACCGCCTTCTTCCTTGGTCAACACATACACTTCGGCCTCGAACTTGGTGTGCGGGGTGATGGAACCGGGCTTGGCCAGCACCTGGCCGCGCTCGACCTCTTCACGCTTGGTGCCGCGCAAGAGTACGCCGACGTTGTCGCCGGCCTCGCCCTGATCGAGGAGCTTTCGGAACATCTCGACGCCGGTGACGGTGGTCTTGGTCGTGGGCTTGATGCCGACGATCTCGATTTCATCGCCGACCTTGACGATGCCGCGCTCGATGCGACCGGTCACGACGGTGCCGCGGCCGGAGATGGAGAACACGTCCTCGATCGGCATCAGGAACGGGCCGTCGATGGCGCGCTGCGGTTGCGGGATGTAGGAGTCCAGCGCCTCGGCCAGTTTCAGGATCGAGGGTTCGCCCAGTTCGCTCTGGTCGCCTTCGAGGGCCTTTAAGGCACTGCCGATGACGATCGGGGTCTTGTCGCCGGGGAAACCGTATTTCTTCAGGAGGTCGCGCACCTCTTCCTGCACCAATTCCAAGAGGTCCTTGTCGTCGACCTGGTCGGCCTTGTTCAGGTACACGACGATGTACGGCACGCCGACCTGGCGCGCCAGCAGGATGTGTTCACGGGTCTGGGGCATGGGGCCGTCGGCGGCCGAGACCACCAGGATGGCACCGTCCATTTGCGCCGCGCCGGTGATCATGTTCTTGACGTAGTCGGCATGCCCCGGGCAGTCGACGTGCGCGTAGTGGCGCTTGTCCGAGGTG
>DATCZH010000082.1:0-7473 GCA_036526015.1 Sulfuricaulis sp. | reverse complement strand
CGAACCAGGTGCTACAGAGCGAAACCATAGCCCGGTGATTTCGCCCCAACAACGAAAGCCCGATAATCGTAGGGTCGTCACAGATGGGCGGGTCGAAAACCAGCATTTTGACTGGCAATGCAGGGATGAGACAGTTCACGAACAGAATTGCTTCGCGCCCCGGTGGCGTGCGCAATCCGCTCCCTGGCCAATGAAAAAATAAATCCATGGCAAAAGAAAAACCCTGGAGAGGGCGCTTCACCGAATCCACCGACGCGGCCGTCGAGGTATTCACCGCTTCGGTTGATTTCGACCGGCGCCTGTACGTCTACGACATCATGGGCTCGATCGCGCACGCGCAGATGCTGGCGAAAGTGGGCGTGCTGACAAAAAAAGAGAGCGACGCCATCGTCAAAGGCCTGAAGGACATCGAGGCCGAGATCGACACCGGCCAATTTGAATGGAGCGTGGCGCTCGAAGACGTACACATGAATATCGAAGCGAGCCTGATCCAGCGCATCGGCGAGACCGGCAAAAAGCTGCACACCGGCCGCTCGCGCAACGATCAGGTGGCAACCGATCTGCGCCTTTACCTGCGCGATGGAATTGATGTCGTAGCGCATGCTCTTGGGAAATTGCAAGGAGCGATACTCGATGTCGCCGAGCGCGAGGCGGGATCCCCCATGCCCGGCTTCACGCATCTGCAAGTGGCGCAGCCAATTACTTTCGGTCATCACATGCTGGCGTGGTTTGAGATGCTCGCGCGCGATGCTGAGCGTCTTCAGGACTGCCGCGGTCGCGTGAACGTCATGCCCTTGGGCGCTGCCGCGCTCGCCGGCACCAGCTTTCCCATTGATCGCGCCTTCACGGCGAAACTGCTCGGCTTTAAGGCCCCCTCGGAGAATTCGTTGGATGCCGTCGCCGATCGCGATTTTGTAATTGAATTCGTCGCGGACGCGGCGCTGCTCATGACGCACCTCTCGCGTATGGCCGAGGAGTTGGTGCTGTGGTCATCTACCCAGTTTGGTTTTATCGAATTGTCGGATGCCTACTGCACTGGCTCGTCCATCATGCCGCAGAAGAAAAACCCCGACGTGCCGGAACTGGTGCGCGGCAAGGCTGGACGCGTAAACGGCCATTTGGTGGCTCTGCTGACGCTCATGAAGGCGCAGCCACTGGCGTATAACAAGGACAACCAGGAAGACAAGGAACCGGTGTTCGACACGCTCGACACCCTGCTTGGCAGCTTGCGCGTATTCGCCGGGATGATCGCATCCATGAAGGTACGGCGTGACCATTTGCTGCGCGCCGCGGTGATGGGCCATGCCACCGCCACGGATCTCGCCGATTATCTGGTGCGCCAAGGAATTCCCTTTCGCGACGCCCATGAAATCGTGGGCAAAGCCGTGAGGCTGGCCCTCGACACCGACCGCGACTTATCGCAAATAGATCTCGATGAGTACAAAAAGCTCAGTCCCGCCATCGGCAAGGACGTGTACAGAGTGCTGACCGTGGAAGGCTCGCTCAAGGCTCGTGATCATCTGGGTGGAACCGCGCCCTCGCAGGTCAAGGCCGCGATCAAGCGTGCCCGCGCACGCCTCAACAAAGCCGGCCCCTGACCTGCTGCGGCGAGGTCCCGCCATGGATACCCTCGAAGACCTTCGCCGACGCCTGCGCGACTTCGCGCGCGAGCGCGACTGGGAGCAGTTTCACTCTCCCAAGAACCTGTCGATGGCGCTGATTGTCGAGGCCGCCGAGCTGGTGGAACATTTCCAGTGGCTGACGGAGGAACAAAGCCAGAAATTGCCGGAGAAAACCCTGCGAGAAGTCGAGCAGGAGATGGCGGATGTCTTTATATACCTGAATCGCATGGCCGATCTGCTCGGCATCGACCTGCTCGATGCGGCCCGCCGCAAGATTGAAATGAATGCAAAGAAATACCCGGCGCACGAAGTCCGCGGCAAGGCGGATAAGAGATAAACGACTTAATTACGCACGGCGCTTATCTTGGCGCCATCCGTCCCGGCCGCTCTGGGGGGAGCGACAGGCCATGTTCGTGCATTGGTCCCCGGTCGTCCTGGCGCCATTTCTCTTTGAACTCCTGGCGCTCCTCCGGTGTCAAGGCCTGCCACTTCGCGCGCAGTTCAGCGCGCCGCTCGGGGGGCAGGTTTTTGAACCACTGGGCACGGCGGCGCAGGCGCTCCTGCTGCTCCGGCGGCAACTGGCGGAAACGCTCGTAGCGCTGGCGCGCCCGCTCGCGTTGTTCTGGTGACATCTTCTGCCAACGGGCGAAACGTTCCTTCGCCTGCTCGCGCTGCGCGGGCGTCATGGCTTGCCAGCGCTTCACGCCTTGTTGCAGGCGCTCACGGCGCGGCGTCGGCAGGCTGTCCCAGCGTTCCTGAAAGGGTTTCAATACTTGCTGCTCGTCGGCGCTAAGCTGATCCCAAGTAAGCGGCGCATCGCCTTCCGCCGCCGTGACAAGCCATGGCCACAACAACAGCAAACCGATTATCAGTCGTCTAGTAAAATTGTTCATAAGGAGGTTCCTCTGGCCATTCCGGGAGCAATCCGGCATCAATTGCCGTCAGGACTTCCATTCCCGAATTGCTCTGCGTTTCAAGGCTTCCCAAAAATTCAATCAGCTCCATATCTGGTATTTCCGGCTTGCCTGCCGCGGCAGCGGTCAGGGGCAGTGCCAGCGCGAGGCCGACGAACCAGGACTTAACCGGCATTCGCCTGATGCTCGAGCCATTCATAAAATTCCAGCTCAACAAAGAAATCAGGGTTTTCTTTCCCTGCCAGCAAATCAATGTCGCCGACACCGGCCTGCAAGAGTTGGCCGTTTGGAGCCGAGAACCACAGCAAGCTGGCCACAGTGAGCGCAATCCCGGCGGTGGCCAAGCCGCCCACCGGCAGTAGCCAACCGGGAAGACTCTTCGCCGGTGATCGCAAACCTTCCTCGATCGCAATCCGGCGCGCGGCACGCAGGCGCGTTAAGGTACTGGTGTCGAGATTTTTTTCTGCTTCGCTAAGCGCAGCTTTCGCGCGCATCAGAAATTTGTCTTCGGTTTCCATAGCTATAAATATTCCTCCAGCTGTTCGCGCAAGGCATGTACCGCACGCGAGTAATGTGTCTTGACGCTGCCTTCCGAGCACTTCATGGCGCCGGCGGTCTGCGCCACGTCCAGTCCTTCCCACACCCGCAGCAGGAAGGCCTGTTGTTGACGCGCCGGCAGTTTTTGGATCGCCAACTCCAGCGCCGCCATCGCCCGTTTGTTCTGCAACTGGCCTGATGGATTCGGGCTGCGGCCATCGGCGATATCCTGCAACGGATCGTCACCGTCCTCTTCGTTTCGCTTGCCAAACCAGACACGAAGACGATTACGAACTTTTTCGCGACGGTGCCAGTCTGTGATCCGGCTTTGCAGGATGGTGTGAAACAGTGGTCCCCATTCCTGCTCACGGCGGTTGGCGTAGCTTCGGACCAGCGTCAGCATGGCCTCCTGCACAATGTCATGGGCATCGTCGGCATTGCCAGTGGCAAGCCGCGCCATCACGAAAGCGCGCCGCTCGACGAGGCCAAGAAAACGGTCCAGGTCGGGCAAAGGCTCCAGCGGAGATTCCTCAAGCATTCGAATACCGCCCGCCCCCGTTTGTCTCATGTCTGTATTCTGCACCCGGGGAACGGGTCCGGCGTAGGGCCCGTCTCATCAGCCATCGCCGGCCCGTCTGCCAGGTTCAGGACAATTTGCCCTTGATATCCTGAATAACAACGTTTGGCGTTCCTCTGGGTTGACGAGGGGAAGGGGCGGGTTTGGGGAAAGTCCGGCCGGGATGGTAAAGTTTTGTAAAGAGGCGGTAAAGACAGCCCGTTTACAATGGTGGTGGGGTGGCGACGTGGAAATAGAGAAGAGAGTTCCTTACGATATCCTCGTGAACGGAGATCGGCGCATGGCTGAACGTCGTCAACACGATCTCGACCGGCGCGGCGTCCTCCGCTGGGATCCGATCATGAGGGAGCGGCGCTTCGGGAAAGACCGACGCCGGACTGGCGCCGTCAGGCGCGAACGATAGCTCCTCAAACCCGCCAGAAGGCGGTCAGCATGTTATCGGGGGGACTCGGGAGCGGAAACTGCTCTCGGCGCATGTTGTCGAGCGTGTTCGAGATGCGCCCAAAGTCCTGATGCAGATGCCAGTACACCTTCCGTTGCTGGGGGTTATTTTCGCAGTCCGCACATCGCCAGTAGGCGCTACGGCCGTGCGCCAGGTAATAGTCGAGCTCACCGCGCGCCATGAGGCGTTCGCGGAAAATCCCGCTCATGAACAGGGTGTATTCCCCGAGATGCCGAAGGAATAATCGTCCACGGCAGGTGGTCTCACCATGTGCTTTCTGCCATGCCTCGAGCATGTCCACGAGATATTCGATGGGTTGACCGTCGGCATCCCGCAAAGCATAAAGCTGTCGAACCTGCGCAAAGCGGGCCAGGATATCGCTGACGTAATCGACCGTGGCCGGTTCGGTGATTCCGTAGAGGTGAAAACCATGGTTCACCTGATGGCGGAAGAATTGATAGAGTGAAGGCAGCCGCATTATAAATTCTCCTGTCCAAGTTTGGGCCGAAAAAACACTGCGCCGGTTCGCAACAAAGTGCTTAGGGGCGCGAGAGTCGTGCCTGTCCTTGCGTTGACTCCCTGCTCGCGCCGCGTATCATCCTGTGTCACGGCGCGCGGGGCATCTCGTGGAAATTGAGCCCCTTCCATTCATTTTAGACAATCCATGGAGAGAGTGTATGCAATGTTATGTGCTGTGGCCGAGCTGGTATTGACACGCGCCTGATGGACGCTGCCGTCCTATCTCGAATAACACCCGGCATACAAATGGCATGCCTGGGCCGCATGGAGACAATCGCGGAGTGTTGAATGGGTAGCTTTGTCGGCTTCAAGTGCAAGTTCTGCCAGTATGAAGAGCCGAATCTCGGCGTGGGGCACGGCAAGGCCGAGATGCCGATACTCGCGCTGTATCGCTGCAATCACTGCCACACCATCGGCAGCACCTGGATCCATGAGGGAAAAATTCCGCGCTGCGCCAATTGCTATGATGAGGAGATTGTTATTCTGCCGGATGACGCCCAGCACGTGAACTGTCCCAAGTGCGGCGAGCCGGCGGTCATCACGCCGAAGGGAGGCGGCTGGGATTAACACTCAGCCGAGGTCGACGTCCTCGCCAGACTGCTCGCTTACAAGTCGCGAAAGTTCGCTCATTAATTCCTCGCCGCTCTGATCGTTGATCCAATGGCCTTCGACCCAGCCATAGTGAAAGCCGCCGGATTTGGCGGCAACCCATATCTGGCTGGCCGCGCCCTGCTTGTTGATAATGATCTTCGTTCCGTTTCCAAACTCAAGTGTCAGTATTCCACCCGCGGCCTCGAAATCGATATCCGCGCCGCTCGCTTCGATGGCGTTTTCGATGCGCAGCAGGGTATCGTTGGCCTGTTTTTCGAAATCGGATTCGTTCATCGTGAATAGTCGATCTGGCGGTCACGGTCATGTTAGCGAAGCCCGTGGCTGCTGAACAGCCGCGCCGATCTGATATGATCCCACGTTAAGTATGGGAAAGCGGATTCTCGTCTTGGGAGGAGATGGCGTTCTGGGTCGGCGCATCAGCCGGGTTATTGCCGCGATGCCATCCGCCGAGTGCGTTATCGGTTATCGTGGACCCGTGAAAGCAAGTCGCCCCGTGGAGGCCAACACCACCGTTTTGACGGTAAACCCTCAGGATCCCGCCAACCTGCGGCAAGCGCTCGATGGCGTATTCGCCGTGGTGAATGCCGAGGGAACGTTGATGGCGCACGATTACACCGTGGCGGAGACCTGCGCGGGACTGAGCATAAACTATGTTGATCTCGCGCAGGGGCGTGCCCACGTGGAGGGCATTTCGCGTTTGAACCGCCGCGCGCTTCAGAAAAACTGTCAAATAGTGAGTGGCGCGTGTATCGTGCCGGCGGTGTCGGCAGCACTCGTTGACATGCTCGCGCCTGAATTCGATCGAATCAGCGATATCCATGTCAGCTTTTCTCCGGGCTATATACTTCCCGGGGGAGAGGCCACGCTGCGCACGGTTTTAAATAATGCCGGGAGTTCGTTCCGCCTCAAGGAAAACGGGCGCTGGCGTTATGCGTACGGTTGGAGCGAGTCGGAAAAAGTAATATTTCCGAAACCGGTCGGCAAGCGACGCGTGTACTTGAGCGATGTCCCGGACCTGGATCTCTTCCCTCCGCGCTATAGCGCGCAGTCGGTAAGTTTTCGCGCCGGATTGGGACTCAAATTTTTTAATCGGGGATTGTTCCTGTTGGCGAGGATGCGACGATGGGGCTGGATAAAAAATCTGCCCTGGTGGGCTCCCGGGTTGATCGCCGCCGGTCGTCTGTTCCGCAATATCGGCAGTACCACGGGCGGCATGCGGGTACTGATGCGCGGGCGGCGGGACAGCGAAGAACTGGAACACACCGTGTTCTTGATTGCGCGCGACAGCAATGGACTGGCTATTTCCTGCAGCCCCGCCTTGGCGCTGGTTCGCCGATGGATTGATCGCGGCGTGCCAGATTTCGGTGCCGTACCCTGCGTCGGCCTACTCTCTTGGGACGAGATCAAGGCCGAGATGCTCGACCAAAACATTGTCCTGGTGAGACAGTAGCCACCACTGGATGCAGTGGGAATAGGCAAGGTAAGCTTACGTCATGATTCCTTCGAGAAATCATATTCTTTCCCGCCACCGCCGCTGGCATCGGATGCTGTGGTGCATGATCTTCACGGCACTGTTTCTCAGCGCCTGTGGTAAAAAGGGACCGCTCTATCTTCCCAAGGACACCGCGGCGGAGAGCCCGGGCTTTCAGGCCGTCAGCCTGGCACCCGCCCTGTACAAGAAGAATTGATTTTCACATCACACCATGACCACGTTCAGCTATCGTGATCGGCGCCTGTATGCCGAAGAGGTGAATCTCGCCGACATCGCGGAAAAGGTTGGTACGCCCTGCTATGTCTATTCGCGCGCCAGCCTCGAGGCGCAGTTCCGCGCTTTTGATGATCCCTTGCAGGGGCGCGATCATCTCGTGTGCTACGCCGTGAAGGCCAATTCCAATCTTGCGGTATTGAATCTGCTTGCCCGCCAGGGATCGGGGTTCGACATCGTCTCGGGTGGTGAGCTTGCGCGTGTGCTCGCCGCCGGCGGCGACCCGGGAAAGATCGTATTTTCCGGTGTCGGCAAGAAGGACGATGAAATGCAGCGGGCACTGGCGGCCGGCATTTACTGTTTCAACGTCGAATCGGAAGCCGAACTGGAGGCTTTAAACCGTGTGGCGGCGCATATGGGCAAGCAGGCGCCGGTGGCGCTGCGCGTCAATCCGGATGTGGATCCGGCCACGCACCCGTACATCGCCACGGGACTCAAGGAAAACAAGTTTGGGATCGATATCGCACGCTCCGCCGCGGCCTATG
>DATCZH010000081.1:0-6008 GCA_036526015.1 Sulfuricaulis sp. | reverse complement strand
CCACAGCACGGCTGATAAAACCGAATTCATTGCTCCATTCCCGAAACCGAAATGACCCGGTTCAGAGCGGCGGGGTAAAATAATAGCTTTAACAGATCTTGGCCCGCTTGATTAGCCCTTTTTTCCCACGTTATGTATTCTATAACGATTGAAGCAGAACATCCGGGAAACAAATTCTACAGATCGGAACGAAAGGCCAGCAGAATATGGGCAAACTAATGATCAAATCCCAGGGGAACCGAGTTGGTGAAGTGACTGTAAAACTGGGTGAAATGACGATCGGCCGCAGCCCGGCATGCGATATCGTGCTGAAGGACGATGTGAGCATCAGCGGCAAACACGCCGTGATCAAGACGGTTGGCAGAAAGTCGACGATCGAAGACCTCGACAGCACGAATGGAACGTTCCTCGAGAACAAACGCATTAGGCGACATGAGCTGCGGCACGGCGATACGATCATCATCGGCAAACACGAACTGCGCTATCGCGATGTTGTCGAATTGGACACGCCAGCGTTCAGCAATCGCCCGGCAGCCCCCGCCCCACCACTGGAATCTACGCAGGAAAAGACCAAGATAATCACGGCGTACGCGCAGTTAATCGCTCTGGAAGGCAAGGACAAGGGCAGAAGCGTGCCGCTCGTGAAGGAGGAAACCGTGCTCGACAACCCGGGCAAGAGCCCGGCCCGAATATCCCGAACCCCCAACGGGTACTTGTTAAGCGCACAGGCCGGGCCCGGCGAGCCGAGGGTCAACGACAAACCTGTTCAGCCGAGTGGCCAGTTGCTCGAGAATGGCGACATCATCGATGTCGCCGGGACGAGGTATCAGTTGCACCTATAATCGCAAACCCCCGCCGCCACGACACACTCGCTGAAATAAGCAGTCCAACAAAACACGGTCATGCCTTGTGCCACATTGCAACAGACGCGCCATCCGCGCGGCTGCACAAGATGAAATCGCTGCCTATTTCTTTCCTGCCATGCTGGCTTTCGCTGCCTTGTGGAAGCGATCGATACTGCCCCGGTGCTCTTGGTATTCAATTCTCCCCGCCGCAATTTCTTTATCATAGGCGGACAGGAAGGCCTTGGAGGCGCGGGCGGCGCTGTCTTTTTTCTTGTTACGCACGGCGATCTGGTGCTCCAACATGAAAGCTAATAGATGGTTGGGAACAGTTTCGCGAATTTTATCGATCTGCACACGGGCGCTTTTGAAGTCATCTGACGTCAGATGAATTAAAGCCACATGATAGCGGGCGTCGTAGTCCAACGCTCCCAGATTGTCATAGGCCTGAAGGGCCATCGGCGCAAACCGCAACGCCTCCATGGTATCCCCGCTCTCGCTGGCGGTCATGACCCGGTTGAACAACTGATCCGCCGCCTCCCGTGATGTCATTTTGGTAAGGTCGACGGGCTGGCCGGGGGCGGTAACCGTAGAGGTCATGGACTGTGAAAACGGTGCTGAGACCGCTGCACCACCGCCCCGATCAAACAAGGACACCAACGCAACGATCAGGGCGATCGACGCAAGACCGATGGCGGCCCACGGCGCGATCATCTGAGCGTTCCATTGAGAGGGTACTTCCTTATCCGTGAGAGATGTCCCGCAGAAACTGCAAAATTTCCCCGCAGCGGAATTGCCACAGTTGGGACATTGGACGGTCTTGGCATTCATAAACGCACCTTACCACGGGACGATCAGAGGTGGCGAGATGCGCTGGAGCAGCGATTTACGTGGGCTTTTCGAAGTGCGTAGCACCTGGGGTGAGCGCGAAGTCCACCATTTACCACGCCTACCTCACGCAAGTTGATGGGGCCGCATTACCAACTGTCGCTCGATTCCCGCCGTTTATTCCCACCACAGAAATCAGCCATTCAGTTGATCGTCATTTTTATTTCACCCGCGATCCGCTTGTCAGTCTGACTTCCACATATATCTAACAAAAATAGAAGTCCCTCGAATGTTCTCTATGGTTACGCCCTAGGTGAGGGTGCGATTGACGAGGACCGGCTGCTAACACAGTCGAGTTCCAGGGAAGTCACAAATTATGACGCTGCAGGCCTCACCGCTGCATACCGTGTCATTACGGTACGCTTCTCGAACTTCAACTCCGGTCGTACACGCCGCACAAATTGAGCAGCGCTCGCTGCGGCGAGTTGCGAAAAGAATCTTTGGCGTCGCCCTATCCATCGCGACGGTACTGCTCGTCGGCTGCAGCGATAGTTTGAGCAGTAGCAATTCGAAACCTGGCAGTGGTTGGATCGGTGGCGGTGGTTGGATCGGATCGCCGCCGCCACCCAGCGCTGCACCTCAGGAATCCAGTGCCCCGATTGAGGAACCGAGTCCTCCGCCACAGGCGCCCAGCGTACCGATTCAGATACCCGGTGTTCCGATTCAGCCACCCAGCGATCCCACTCAAGAAGAACCCGTTGCCCCGATTGAGGAGCCGAGTCCTCCGCCGGAGGAACCGAGCACCCCACCGCAGGAGGAACCCAGCGCTCCGCCGCAGGAACCCACTCCACCGCCGGCGGCGCCACCATCCGCTTCGTGCGGCAGCGGAATGGCCGCACGCGATTTGTCGGGCCAGTGCCGCGCTTCTCCGCCCACCCCGGGCGCACTTGAAGCGATTGATGGCACCAACGTGACAATGGCATCGGTCCAGTCACTTGCCGTGGCGAAATCGGCTTCGCAACTGGTGCAAGTCAATTGGCAACCGTTCGGCAGTAACACAACGGGTTATACGGTGTACTACGGTACGAGTGCCAATACCGTTAACGTCCTTGTTTCCGACATAAACGCGACGAGTGTCACCTACGACTCGGTGCGCGATCTCGGCTTGTACGCGGGTGATACTGTTTGCTTGCGCATCGACGCCTACAATTCTGCGCGCACGGTTGTTGACCAGATTTCCCTCGGTTGTAGAGTGATATAGCTAAATACTGTCTGATTTCTCAAGAATTCGTGGATCGATTATCAACTTCATGTATTGATACTTCACACATATCTCTCTCCGGTCTCTTTCTTTCCGTACGAATATCACTTCAATAGACCGATACGGTCTTTTTGATCCAACTCAAGACGGAATTCATCCCAGTGTGTATAGTCATGCATTGACACGTGGGAGGGAATATATGGATATACACCTCAACCGTGGACGTGCTTTTTCTCCTCTATTTCGCTCGTACGCAACGGGCGTATTGTTTCTGCGCCACCAACTCAAGCACCGTACCATGAATCGCGTGCGGATCACGTGGCGAATCCTGCTGCTGACTCTGTTGTTGCTCTTTCCCTCTTCCGCACTCCAGGCCCAGCAGTTCGGCGAGTCGGTTATCCGGCGCGGGCCGGTGAACGAGGACATATATCTCGCCGGTGGCACCGTCAACCTTTCCATCATGGCAGAAGGAGACGTTGTCGTTGCCGGCGGCAACATCACCATTGGCGATGAAATCAAAGGCGATGTCCTGTTGGCTGGCGGTTCGGTGACAATCCGCGGCAAGATGCACGATGATGTCCGCGCCGCAGGCGGATCGTTGACGCTCGACGCCGAGGTCGGTGACGATGCCCTGCTCGCCGGCGGCAACGTGACGCTCACGCCGTCAACCCGTGTCACCGGGCGTGCCTGGCTCGCCGGCGGGCGAGTCGATATCGCAGGATTTATTGGCAAGGAGCTCAAAGCCGCGGGGGGTCGTATCGTGGTCACCGGTGAAGTAAAGGGCGACGCCCTGCTCGTGGGCGAGAACATCGAGCTTCAACCCGGGGCCGTGATCCACGGCAACCTGCGCTACATGAGCCCTAAATCAGCGATCATCGACAAAGCCGCGAAGATCAGTGGCACAATCACACACCTGCCCTACCCGGAGCATGAGCGTGGCGTTGCCAGTGCGGCGGCGGGCGGCATCGGCTTTCTTATCAGCCTCATGGTCACTGGCACGGTGTTGTTGTTGCTGTTCCCGCGCTTTGCCACGGCCGTCACGGGCCGGGTCGTGCAGTCGCCGTGGATATCGCTGGGTCTGGGTCTGGCGGTGTTGACGGCGACCCCATTGGTCATCATCCTACTTTTTACGAGCCTCGTCGGCTTGTGGCTAGGACTTATCCTGCTCGCCGCCTACCTGATCGCATTGCTGGGCGGATATCTGGGTGGCGCGCTCGCCGTTGGCGAAATTGTGCTTAAGCGAAAGCGCCGCAAGACTGAAATCACCCGCGGCTGGCGCGTGGCCGCGCTCGTCATCACGCTGTCCGTGGCCGGTGTCCTGGGCTTGGTGCCGGTGTTAGGTGGCTTGATCATGTTCGCGCTGTTGCTCTTCGGACTCGGCGGCCTGTCTTGGCAGGTATATCGCGCCATCGCTGCTAAGTGAGTTTTTGTTTCATAGCTCGCAGCTCATCCTCATAAAGGATCGGAGTACAAGGTACTATTCGACGATACCGGTACCTACATTCTGCGGCACGACATGCACGTTGACCGCTGGGAGCTCACGTTGTTCGAGAGCTGACAAAACTGACATGTTAGCCATTCCCGCCTTTTTGCCAGTTTTCAATAACATCTTTCGCCGCCCTGAATGCCTCGATGCCGGAAGGCACTCCACAATAAACCGTTGACTGAAGAAGAACTTCTTGAATTTCCTCTACAGTACAACCGTTACGCAAAGCGCCAAGAACATGAATCTTTAACTCTGTTGATGCCTTGAGAGCGGCCAGGGTGGCAATGTTGATTAAACTTCGTGTTCTCTTAGGGAGACCACCTCGCGTCCATATTTCACCCCAACAATTTTCTGTAACCATGTCTTGCAATGGTTTTGTAAAATCAGTGGTGTTGGAAACAGCCTTATCGACATACTCATCGCCAAGAACCTCTCTTCTTACAGCCATTCCTGCTTTATATTTATCGCTGCTCATTGTTTATACCTTCGTTTAGTTGGATAACAAAGATTAAACATCCCAGATTCTGTTAAATAAAGCGGAAAAATATTAATACATACTAGATTTCGGCATTATTTGCAGTGGTATTGTTATGTGGAACCACCGGCACTGTGACGCAAGCGTGGCGTTAGTACAATAGAGATCGCTACCAACCTTTCCAAGGGATCTCACCATGATAATCTCCATGTACAGGGCCTCCGTCCCGGTATTCATACACATGCTGGGTAATTTGTCGGCCATCCTCGACAAGGGCGCGGCCTATGCCGAATCGAAGAAGATCGATCCGGCCGTGCTCATCAACAGCCGGCTTTTTCCCGACATGTTTGCGCTTAATCGCCAGGTGCAGATTGCGACTGATGTCACCAAGGGCTGTGCGGCGCGGCTGGCCGGGCAGGAACCACCGAGTTACGCAGACACCGAGACGAGTTTTCCCGAGCTCAAAGCGCGCGTCGATAAAACCATCGCATTTCTGAAAACGTTCAAACCCGAGCAGATCGACGGCTCGGAGGAGAAAACAGTATCGCTCAAGGTGGGCGGCAAGCCGACGTCATTCCAGGGGCTCCCCTACCTGCAGCACTATGTCTTGCCAAACCTTTATTTCCACACGACCACGGCCTACGGCATCTTGCGCCATAATGGCGTGGAACTCGGGAAGAAGGACTATCTGGGGAAATTCTAAAGGATCTGCGAATAAAGGGGTCGGAGTGATTATTCTAAATCACTCCGACCCTCTTTAATTTCAGGCAGGCTTGTTCGACACAATCGTCACCAGCACGGAAGCATCCTTGATTCCTTTGAGAGCGTGCGGATCGTCGCTCGTAAGATACACAAACTCCCCGGCTTGCAGCATTTGTTTACGGCCCTGCGTGGTAAATTCCACCACACCTTCAAGACATTGCACCGTGATCTCACCGGGCATCTTGTGTTCGGCAAACTCGTTCCCCTTAAGCAGGATGTATCGAAACACCTGGAGATGGGCGGTTTTCACGAGAGTAACCGGAATGGAATCCTTCAATTTCTTGCCCAGCGGACGAATGTCAACAATCTCACCAGATACTGCGTGATGGAGTGCCATGAGATTTCTCCAGTGCA
>DATCZH010000080.1:0-5231 GCA_036526015.1 Sulfuricaulis sp. | reverse complement strand
ACGCCCAGGAATCCTCGAAACGCGCCAAGACGGTGAAAAAAGATGACAGCGAAAAGTCTTCCAAGAAATCCAGCGCCAAGAAGAAATCCAAGGCCGGCGATGATGCTGATAAAAAGACAGAGAAAACAAAAGAAGCCAAGTCTGAAAAGAGCGACGATAGTGAAAAGGCGAAAGTCGCAAAAACAAAGAAAGCTAAAAAAACAAATCCTTCATCGAAGGATGACTCCTCGTCCAAGCAATGACCGGCCGGAACATTCAGTCCAAATGACATCAACATAGCAGCGAAGGAGAAAGACATGAGCCTATTAGATCAAATGGTCGGCACCGTCACTTCGAAACTTGACGGACAAAGTGATGTACGGAATGGATTGGTGGAATCGGTTCTTGGATTAATCGGCAATTATTCCGGAGGTCTTACCGGTCTGGTTCAGGCGTTCAAAGACAAAGGTCTGGATAACATTGCCGCTTCGTGGGTCGGGACCTGTCAAAACCTTCCCATTAGTCCGGAACAGATCAAGTCTGCACTTGGCTCGAGTCAGATTCAGCATATTGCCCAACAGCTTGGACTTTCAGAGGAAGCGGCGACTTCGCAGTTGTCTCAAGTGTTACCCTCCGTCGTGGACAAGCTCACCCCGGGAGGTCAAATTCCTTCTGATGATTTGCTGTCGCAAGGGATGAATCTCCTGAAGGGCAAGCTGTTCGGATAAAGATTGGCGAGAAACTAATTTACAATTCAATCTTATAGCACCCTACCCTCCCGACAGCGCTCGAACCCTGTCGGGATTTTTTTTTCGAAAAGCCACGGATAAATGCACCTTGTGCCTTTGGTTACGTTAATTGGTAATTTCAATAAACTCGGGAACCGCCATGAAAGTATTATTTGTCGATGATTATGGCTTGCAGCCGATAGAGGAAAAGTCGTTAGCTCACAATTAGCGTCCATCCACCGATCGAGCCTGCACCGGATTAGCCTCGACATTACCAGTAAGGTCCACAGCGGGCGTTAGCAGATGCCGGCCTTCCGTCTCCAGGTGCGGCAGGAATCCAGCGAGCAGGCCGATGACGGGGAGAAAGGCACTTACGTGAAACATGGTCTGGATGCTGGTCGCATCGGCGACCTCGCCCAGCACTGCCGCCCCAATGCCCCCGAGACCGAAGGCCAGGCCAAAGAACAAGCCGGCGACGGTGCCAACGCGCGCAGGCATCAACTCTTGGGCATACACCACTATCGCTGGAAACGCTGAGGCAAGGATAAATCCGATGGGCACGCTGAGCATACCGGTCCAGAACAAGTTGGCATATGGCAGCAGCAAGGTAAAAGGCAGCACTCCGAGGATCGAAATCCAGATTACCGTCTTGCGGCCAAAACGGTCGCCGAGTGAACCACCGGAGATAGTGCCGAGGGCGACGGCGCCGAGAAATACGAACAGGTGAACTTGGGCGCTCTGTATCGACACCTGAAACTGGTCGATCAGGTAAAAAGTGTAGTAGCTGGTCAGGCTTGCCATGTAAAAGAATTTTGAGAAAATCAGCGCGATCAATACAGCGATTGTCATTGTCACCTTAATGCGTGGCAATGTGACCTGCTCCCTATCCTCCGCAACGTGCGATTTCATGCGTGCCAGGCCGTGATCCTTGTACCAGTGCCCCACGTGCACCAACAGAAAAATTCCGAGCAATGCCGCAATAGAAAACCAGGCAACGCTGGACTGTCCGTACTGCAGAACGATGAATGCCGCCAGCAGCGGTCCAATGGCGGTGCCGGCATTGCCGCCTACCTGAAACAGCGATTGCGCGAAACCGTGCCGGCCGCCGGAGGCCATGCGTGCGACACGCGAGGATTCCGGGTGCAGCACCGCCGAGCCGATGCCGATCAACGCCGCGGCGATCAGCAACACCGGGTAATTGTGCGCATAAGCCAGTAATACCAGTCCGGCAAGCGTAAAACCCATGCCAGCCGGCAGTGAGTATGGCTTCGGCCGGCGGTCAGTGTAGAAACCAATCACCGGTTGTAGCACCGAGGCAGTGAACTGGAACGTGAACGTCAGCACCCCGATCTGGCCGAAGTCGAGCCCGTAATTGCTCTTCAACATCGGGTAAATCGCCGGCAGCAACGATTGCATCATGTCGTTCAGCAGATGACACACGCTGATCGCCGCCAGAATGGGGAACGCCGTTTTAGCGGCCGTAGAATCGCCGTTACCGGCGTTGGTCATGCCCACATGGATCTGTGACAGAATTGCGAGGCAGAAATCCTAGCATAAAAACAGGTGCGCGACGCACATCAGCTCGTCATAACAAGCGGTGTAAATGGGGCCAGATATTTTCCAGGACTCGCGCCTGCGCTTCGGCGTTGGGATGGATCCGATCCTGCAGCATCAACGCGCCATTGGTGGCGATGTCATCGAGAATGTCTGGCACCAGCGCCACTCGCTGTTCGCGCGCAACTTCCTGGTAAACCTGCTGGAACTTTCCGGCGTAGGCCGGGCCATAGTTGGGCGGCAGCCGTACGCCAGCCAGCAGTACGCGTGCCTTAATGTCCTTCGCTTTCGTGATCATGGCCGTAATGTTATGTTTCATCTGTTCGAGCGACTGCCCGCGCAGGCCGTCGTTGCCGCCAAGCTCAATGATGACCACCACCGGCTTGTGCTCAGTGAGCAGACGCGGCAGACGCGCGAGCCCATTGGCTGTGGTGTCGCCGCTGATGCTGGCGTTGATGACCCGGTAGTCGGGATTTTCCTGTGCCAGGCGCTTCTGAAGCAGCACGACCCAGCCGGATTTAGCGTCCATGCCGTAAGCCGCGCTCAGGCTGTCTCCGATGACCAATAGCGTGCGCGCTGCCGCCGGCAGCGGCGCGAGCCACACCAAACAGATTATTACGAGCCATATACGACGCATGCCAGAACACCTTAATGGAGTGATCGTTTCCGCCGCCAACCTTTCGAAACGGGTACCCACGGCCGAAGGCGCTCTCGACATCTTGTCGGGTGTGAATCTCGAGATCAAGGCTGGTGAGCGCGTCGCTATTATCGGCGTTTCGGGCTCGGGCAAGTCGACGTTGCTTGGCCTGCTGGCCGGGCTCGACACGCCCACACAGGGAGAGGTCACGCTCGCCGGTGAGCGTCTGGACCAGCTGGATGAGGACGGCCGCGCACGGGTGCGCGCCGGGCGTGTCGGCTTTGTGTTCCAGAGTTTCCAGCTGCTGCCCGGCCTGACCGCCCTCGAGAATGTAATGCTCCCGCTGGAGCTTGCTGATCTCCCGAATCCGCTCCGCGAGGCACGAGAACTGCTCGACCGCGTGGGCTTGGGTGGGCGGCTTTCGCATTACCCGCGCCAGCTTTCGGGCGGAGAGCAGCAGCGCGTGGCCATCGCCCGTGCCTTTGCCATGACACCTGCGATTCTGTTTGCCGACGAGCCCACCGGCAATCTCGACAGTGCCACCGGTGCGCGCGTCATCGACCTGCTGTTCGACCTGAACCGCGAGCGGCGCACCACGCTGGTGCTGGTGACGCACGATGAAATTATCGCTGCACGCTGTGAGCGCCACCTCTACCTCGATGCCGGGCGCATCGTGGATCGTCGCTGAAATGCTTGCGCTGCATCACTTTCGCCTCGCCCTGCGCTTGCTGGTGCGCGACTGGCGCGCCGGTGAGTTGCATCTTCTGACCGCAGCCGTAGTGATCGCAGTCGGCGCGGTTACCGTGATCAGTTTTTTCAACGACCGCCTGCATCGCGCCATGACTTATCAGTCGGCTGACTTGCTGGGGGCCGATCTGCAATTGCGCAGCTCGCTGCCCTTGCCGGAAAACTGGCTCATGGCAGCTGACGGATACAAGCTGCGCCAGACCACGACGCTCGAATTTGCAAGCGTCGTTGTGCACGGCAACAAGCTTCAACTGACGAGCGTCAAGGCCGCGGGCCGGGGCTATCCGTTGCGTGGCACGTTACGCACCGCTCCGGCCCTGTACGCCCCGGATGAAAAAATGACCGAAGCCCCTGCCCCCGGCACGGCCTGGGTTGAACCACGCGTGATGCAATCACTCGGTATGGATATGGGCTCTGACATCGAGATCGGTAATGCCGCGTTCCGCGTCACCCGCGTGCTTACCTACGAACCGGGCCGCGCCGGCAGTTTCTTCGCTTTCGCCCCACGTGTGCTAATCCACGCGGATGACGTCCAGCGCACCGGTGTGATCCAACCCGGTAGCCGCGTTAACTATGGTTATCTTTTCTCCGGCACTGATGCGGATCTGACACACTTCAAAGACTGGCTCACGCCGCGCCTGGCACCGCACCACCGGCTGCTGGATGTGCGTGACGAAGCCAGTTCGATCGGCCGCTCGCTCAAGCGCGCCGAGCGTTATCTCGGGCTCACCAGCCTGCTGGCCGTGATTCTCGCCGGTGTTGCCATCGCCATGGGCGCACGCCGCTACAGTGAGCGCCACTATGACATGGGCGCTATGCTGCGTTGCCTCGGCGCCACCCAGCGCGACGTCGTTTCACTTTTCCTGCCACAATTTCTGGTGCTGGGCCTTGCGGCCAGCGCGCTCGGCTGCGTCCTCGGCTGGCTGGCGCAGGAAGCGATTTTTTATCTCCTCAAGGACCTGCGCCCGGCGGGCCTGCCACCGGCCGGCTTTGCGCCGGTGGTTTACGGTTTTCTCGCCGGTTTTATCACGCTTGCTGGATTCGCCCTGCCCCCGCTGCTGCGCTTGAAGCGCGTGCCACCGTTGCGCGTGCTACGCCGCGAACTCGCGCCGCTGCCACCGACCGCCTGGGCGGTGTATGGCTCGGCAGTTATTGCAGTGCTCGTGTTGATGTGGCGCTTTACCGGCGATCTGCTGCTCACGTTCTCAGTACTGGCAGGCAGCCTCGTGGCGGGCGCCGCACTCGCGGCCTTAGCCGGCGCCATGCTTACCATGAGTCGGCGGCTGCATCGGCGTGTGGGCGTGGCTTGGCGGTTCGGCCTCAACAACCTGTGGCGTCGCTCAGATACCAGCATCAGCCAGATCCTTGCCTTCGGGCTGGTATTTATGGCCATGGCGGTGATCGCATTGCTGCGTACTGATCTGCTGAACACTTGGCAGACGCAACTGCCTCCGGAAACGCCAAATCATTTTGCATTTAACATTTTGCCGCAGGACACAGGCGCGGTGCAGAAGTTTTTCACAACGCATCAGATTGAGGCGAGCGCATTCTACCCCATGGTGCGCGGACGTCTGACGGAGATCAAT
>DATCZH010000079.1:0-11218 GCA_036526015.1 Sulfuricaulis sp. | reverse complement strand
TGCCGTCGCCGGTCGAGGTATCCGGATTGCTGGTAAAGAGATAGGCCTTGCAGGCTCCGCCGGTGGCGAGCACCAGAAATCGTGCGCCGTAGGCGCGAATATGACCGTCTTCCTTATCGAGCGCGTAGACGCCCAAGCTGCGGTTGGGACCCGGGCGTCCAAGCTTCTGGCTCGTGATCAGATCGATGGCGATGTGGTTCTCGTGCAGCGTGATATTCGGGTGACGGCGCACCTGGGCTTCCAGCGTCGTTTCCATAGCGTGGCCGGTGGCATCAGCGGCGTGGATCACCCGACGGTGGCTGTGGCCGCCTTCGCGCGTCAGATGATACTCGAGCAGCCCATTATTTTTTTCCTGGCTGAAAGGTACTCCATGCTCGATGAGCCAGCGAATCGCCCCCGGCCCTTCGCGCACGGCGAATTCCACCGTGCTCCGGTGACACAGGCCGGCACCGGCATCGAGAGTGTCCTGTATGTGCGACTCAAAACTGTCTTCTTCTGCATTCAGCACGGCGGCAACGCCGCCTTGCGCATAGAGACTGGCGCCTTCGGTCAGCGCCGCCTTGGCGAGGATGGTGACCCGGGCCTTGTCCGCAATGCGCAGGGCCAGACTGAGACCCGCGATTCCGCCGCCGATAATCAGAACATCCGAGGGCGGGGCAATGGGCATGAGAGTTATGAGCGAAGGGAGGGCACGTTGAGGGCGATTACGATATCCTATCATCACACACCAAGCCATCTTGACAGCGCCTGGGTATCTTCAGGGACGGAAAATGAACAAAAATGGCCTTTTTTCAGCCTTGGCAGAGAACTTTAGGCTTACGCTCCGGTCTCTTAGTTTCGGACAACCCTGCTTCACATGCCTGGGGATAGATCCTCATGAGTGAGCGCAGCATTGCTCAGAAACTGGTTGTCCGGGTGCAGAAAGGCGACAAGACCGCCTTTGACCTGCTGGTACGGAAGTATCAGCACCGGATTGCGAAGCTGGTTTCGCGCTACGTGCGCGACCGGGGAGAAGCGGAAGACGTGACGCAGGAGGCACTGATCAAGGCCTACCGCGCCATCGGCGGATTTCGGGGCGAGAGCGCGTTTTATACTTGGTTGTACCGGATTGCCGTGAACACGGCCAAGAATTATCTGGAGTCGCAGGGACGCCGCCCACCCGGATCGGACGTGGAGATTGAAATCGCGGAACTCGCCGACGGCGGCGCCATTCTGCGTGAACAGGCGACACCGGAGCGACATATGCTGACGAACGAAATCGCCGATACCGTGCACCGGGTGATCGAACGGTTACCGGATGATCTGCGCGCGGCGATTACACTGCGCGAAATCGAAGGATTAAGTTACGAGGAAATCGCACAGGTCATGGATTGTCCGATCGGTACGGTCCGTTCTCGCATCTTTCGTGCGCGCGAAGCAGTAGATCAGGAATTACGGCCTTTGCTGGAGAAATGAACATGAGCAATACAGAAGACAACAGAGAAAAGCTGTCCGCGCTGGTGGACAATGAACTAAACGATCTCGATGAACGCCGCGTATTGACGGCGCTCGAGCAGGATGTCGAGTTGCGAAACACCTGGGAGCGCTACCATCTGGTACGCTCGGTGCTGCGCCAGGACATGGACACAGTACTCTCTCCGGAAATTGCCAAACGCGTATCGGCAAGTATCGAGAAGGATCCTGTGAGCGCAATTTCCTTTCCACGACAGAAAGTTATCCAGTTAATCGGAACGTTCGCGATCGCCGCTTCCGTGGCGGCCATCGCCATTGCCGGCGTGCAATTCTTGAATCGTCCCCATTCAGGACCCGTAGCGTCTCTGGCGGTAAATGAGCCCGCTCCGGAAAATATCATTCGAGCCGGGACCACGCGCTGGGACAGGAAGGAACCTGAGACGGAAAGTGCGTTGAATAACTTTCTCGTGGAGCACAACGAGTTTGCCTCGTCATCCGGAATCGGGGGGATGATGCCTTACGTGCGCGTCGTCGGGTACGACAATCCTAAATGAACCATCGTTTGCCTACCCGCCTTTTTCTTCTCTTCACGAGTATTGTTTTCTGTTCCGCGGCGATGGCTGCGGACCCAGCGCATGACTGGCTCATGAAAATCAACCAGGCGGCGCGCACGCTGGACTACGATGGTATTTTTGTTTACCAGCACGAGTCACAGCTCGAGGCCATGCGGATCATCCACAAGGTTGAGAACGGTTCGCACCGCGAAAGGCTGGTGTCACTTAACGGCTCCCCGCGTGAAGTCATCCGTAATCAGCGCGAGGTTATCTGCTACTGGCCGGACAAGAACTCGGTGATGGTGGAATTCCGCAAGGCGAACAGCCAGACCTTTCCGGCCATCTTGCCGGAGCGCGTGCAGGACCTTGATGAGTATTATTCGATCAAACTGGGCAATACCGAGCGCATCACCGGCCGCCTGGCGCAACTGGTGATCGTCAAACCGATAGATCAATATCGTTACGGTTATCACCTGTGGGCGGACAAAGAGACTGGCCTGTTGCTGAAAGCTGACCTCCTCGATACCAATGGGAATATTCTCGAGCAATTCATGTTCACGCAAATCAGTATCGGATCAACCATTCCGGACTCGGCATTGGAACCCGACGTGGTCGGTAAGGGCATGGTCTGGCACCGCGAGGAAGATAAAAAAACAACCATTACGAATAAGCCTGGCTGGACGGCGGTGCGTTTACCCAAGGGTTTCCGGCTCTCCGCCCATATTTCGCGCCAGGGACTCATGCGCAAACGTCCCGTGGAACACCTGGTTTATACTGACGGTTTGGCTGCTGTCTCTGTCTTTGTGGAAAAGAACGCCAAGGACAGTAAGTCCTTCATGCTGGGACCGAGCCGAATGGGGGCGGTGAATGCACTGGGCTCGCGCGTAAATGAGTACCAGATCATGACAGTTGGTGAGGTGCCGGCTGAAACCATCGCGCTGATCGGCGGTTCGGTGGTGCCCGCGCAGTGAATAATTGCAACGTGTCGCATTGGCGCGGCTTCGGTTTTGTAATCATCCTGATGTTGGCAATACCTGTTTCGGCGGCACAGCGCGCGTTGCCGGATTTCAGCCGTCTGGTCATCACGCACGCCACGGCTGTCGTAAACATCAGCGTTACCCGTGATCTCCCGCGCACGGCTTTCTCGTCGGATAAAAATCCCTCCGGCGATAACTCGCCGCGTGATTTCATCCGCCGTAATTTTGATGAAGACGCAGAACCGGCGGATGAGAATTCACTCGGCTCCGGTATTATCATTTCCCCCGATGGTTACATCATTACCTGCGCGCATGTCGTCGAGAACGCAAATGAGATCTTGGTGCGCCTGACCGATCGACGTGAATACAGTGCGCGCCTGGTGGGGTCTGACCGTCGCAGCGATATCGCCCTGCTGAAAATCGATTCCACCGGGCTTCCTACCATTGTCATTGGCGATCCCGATAAGCTCCGGGTAGGCGAATGGGTGCTGGCCATCGGGTCTCCCTTCGGCTTCGACAGCTCTGCCACGGCGGGCATCGTCTCGGCCAAGGGCCGCACATTGCCGAACGAAAATTACGTATCCTTCATCCAGACGGACGTGCCCATCAATCCCGGGAATTCCGGCGGACCTTTGTTCAACCTGCGTGGCGAAGTCGTCGGGGTAAATTCACAGATATACAGCGGCACCGGTGGCTTCATGGGCGTGTCGTTTGCCATCCCCATCGATGCAGCCATGAACATCGGTACGCAGCTCAAGCGCGAGGGCAGGGTACGTCGCGGCTGGCTCGGCGTTAGTCTGCAGGATGTCTCACGAGCGCTCGCGAGCGCCTACGGACTGAATGTGCCACGCGGGGCCCTGGTGGCGGATGTCCTGCCGAAAAGCCCGGCCGCGAAATCCGATCTGCGTCCTGGCGATATCGTTCTGGAGTACGAGGGCAAGGCCATTAATCGTTCTTCCAATTTGCCCGCGCTGGTAGGGCTCTCCATGCCCGGCACGCATGCGCGCTTTCGCGTATTTCGGCGTGACCAGGGCTTGCAGACCGTGGTCGTGACGCTGGGGGAACTCAGTGAAGAACCCTCGAAAAAAGTCCTCCCCCGGAAAGCCCGCCAGGAGAATCGCTCCCGGTTTGGCTTGTCCTTGGGTGAGTTAACGAATCAGCAGCGACGGGACCTCGATATTAATCACGGCGCCAGTGTTATCGACGTGGGCGAAGGTTTGGCGCGGGGCGCTGGGCTGCGCCCGGGAGACGTGATTCTGGAGGTGGACGGAAAGCGAGTCATGGACGCGGTTGGGTTACACCGGCTTCTTGCGCACATGCGTCCCGGTCACCCGGCGGTTTTACGAGTGCGGCGAGGCATGGCGACGCTGTTCCTGGCGTTGGAAAATAACGACCGTCGTTAGCGTTGAATATTTATGCAAATACCAAAATAAGGTATGCTTATTGTTTAGGGTATTTGTGAATAACCGATCACGACCCTGAAATCTTTGACATTGACCATGATTCCGGGCGCCGTTGGCGCCTTTTTCATATCCCCGATAAGGGACACTATCTTCGGGTTTATCCCGGAAGCAGCAAGTCTTTCATGAGCTGGAACCAGGAACGCATACGCAATTTCTCGATCATTGCGCATATTGATCACGGCAAGTCGACGCTGGCGGACCGGTTTATCCAGTCGTGTGGCGGGCTGCAGGCGCGCGAGATGCAGGCTCAAGTGCTGGATTCCATGGATCTCGAGCGTGAGCGCGGCATTACCATCAAGGCGCAAAGTGTCGCGCTCGACTACAAGGCGCTCGACGGGCAGACCTACCGCCTTAACATGATCGACACGCCGGGCCATGTGGATTTCTCCTATGAGGTTTCGCGTTCGCTGACCGCCTGCGAGGGCGCGTTGTTGGTTGTGGACGTTTCTCAGGGCGTGCAAGCGCAGACAGTGGCAAATTGCTATACCGCTTCAGAGCTCAATCTTGAAATCCTGCCGGTGTTGAACAAGATCGATTTGCCCTCGGCCGACCCCGCACGGGCGGTCGAGGAGATCGAGGACATTATTGGCATCGACGCCGGGGAGGCTATCCGCGCCAGTGCCAAAACCGGCGAAGGCGTGGTGGATATCCTGGAGGCCATCGTCCATCGTATTCCGTCGCCGAAAGGTCGAAGCGATGCTCCGCTCAAGGCGTTGATCATTGATTCCTGGTTCGACAATTATCTCGGTACAGTATCGCTGGTGCGCGTGATGGACGGCCGCCTCAAGCCTAAGGAAAAAATCCGCCTCATGGCCATGCAGCGCGATCACCTCGTGGAGCAAATCGGCATTTTCACGCCCAAACGCAAACCGGTCGAGGAATTAGGACCGGGCGAAGTGGGCTATGTCATCGCCGGGATCAAAGATGTCCGCAGTGCGCGTGTCGGCGATACCATCACGCATGTGGACCGCCCCGCGGAAAAACCGCTGCCGGGATTCAAGGAGATCAAGCCGCGCGTGTTCGCCGGACTGTATCCGGTGGAATCCTCGGAATACGAGGCCTTTCGCGACTCGCTGGCGAAACTGCAGCTGAACGACGCCTCGTTGCACTATGAGCCGGAGACTTCGCAAGCGCTGGGATTCGGTTTTCGTTGCGGTTTTCTCGGCATGCTGCACATGGAGATCATTCAGGAACGTCTAGAGCGAGAATATGGGCACAATCTCATCACCACCGCGCCGACGGTGGTTTACGAGGTCGTAACGGCAAATGAAGTACTGCTCGTGGAAAATCCGGCAAAAATGCCGGATCCATCCCGGATTGTCGAAATCCGTGAACCCATCATCCGCGCGACCATCCTTGTACCTCAGGAGTACGTCGGCAACGTCATTGGACTGTGTGTTGAAAAACGAGGGATTCAGAAGGACATGACCTACCATGGCCGTCAGACGATGCTATTGTACGAACTTCCCTTAAACGAAGTGGTGCTCGATTTCTTCGACCGGCTCAAGTCCGTCAGTCGCGGATATGCCTCACTTGACTACGATTTTGTGGAATTTCGTGCCTCTGACCTGTGCAAGCTTGACGTGCTGATCAATGGCGATAAAGTGGACGCCCTGTCGGTGATTGTGCACCGTGAACAAAGTCAATATCGGGGACGCGAGCTGGCGAATAAACTTCGTCAACTGATTCCGCGGCAGATGTTCGATGTCGCCATTCAGGCGGCAATCGGTTCGAAGATCATCGCGCGTGAGACGGTCAAGGCGCTGCGCAAGAATGTCACGGCCAAGTGCTATGGCGGGGATGCCACGCGCAAACGTAAATTGCTGGAAAAACAGAAAGAAGGAAAGAAGCGAATGAAACAATTGGGTACTGTGGAAATTCCTCAGGAAGCCTTTCTCGCCGTGTTGCGTGTGGATCAGAAATAACGTCATGGACTTTGCCTTGATCATGCTGCTGATCCTGATTGGCACCGGTGCGCTCTGGGGTCTCGATCGCACATTGTGGGCGGACGGACGCGAGCGACGCGCCAAAACGCTGGCGGCGGCAGGAAAAACTGAAGAAGCGGCGTTGGCGCGCAAAGAGCCCATCTACGTGGAATACGCGCGCGCCTTTTTCCCCGTTATCCTGATCGTATTCTTTATCCGCTCTTTTCTGGTTGAACCGTTTCGCATCCCTTCCGGTTCTATGTTGCCGAGCCTCTATATTGGTGATTTCATTCTGGTGAACAAGTTTGCCTACGGTGTGCGACTGCCCGTGGCCAACGTCAAGATCATGGAAAGGGACCAGCCGAAACGGGGAGAAGTCGCGGTTTTCCGCTTCCCGGGAAATCCTTCTATCAATTATATCAAGCGCGTGGTTGGCGTTCCCGGTGACCGTATCCTATATAAGGATAAGAAACTGTATATCAACGGAAGGTTGATGGATCAAGCTGACGGGAGATCATATTCCTTTAGCTCGGGCGGAGATTCTCAGGGCCAAGCCCTGCGGTTTACAGAAAGTCTTGACGGAGTTAAGCATGACATCCTGACGACGAACCGCCCGGATCCGCCTTTGCCGGAAATCGTGGTACCACAGGGACAGTATTTTGTCATGGGTGATAATCGTGATCACAGCAACGACAGCCGCTACTGGGGCTTCGTGCCTGATCAGAATCTTGTCGGCAAGGCTTTTATGATCTGGTTTAGCTGGGACGTGGTGGGCGAGGAAGAATGGTTTTGGGACCGGATAGTCTGGAACCGTATTGGCAATGCGATCAATTAATGGACCTATACGACAGGTTTTTATGAAGGAGATCAAGATGCGAATTCCCAAGCGCCAATCAGGCATGACCATGTGGGGAATGTTGTATGTGCTCGGCACCTTGGCTATCTTTCTTTTTATTCTGTTCAAACTGATCCCTCCCTTTCTGGATGATGTTAAAATCAATGGTGCATTGGAAAGCTTGGGACGTCAGCCGGATGTCGCTACGATGCCAATAGGTGAGATCAAAGAAGCTCTGCGCAAACGTTTAGAGATTGACAACATAGACAGCTTCAACCTCGAACATTCACTCTCGGTCACGGCACGCGGAAAAACGAAGGTCGTTCGTATCAATTATGAATCGGTTACGCCGTTGCTGTTCAATGCCTCGATCCTCCTGACTTTCGATCACAGCATTGAGGTCCGTGGCGCAGAATAATTCGCATGTCGAGATCGAGCGAAGGTTAGCTTACACCTTCAACCGCATTGAGTTGCTCGATCGCGCGCTGACCCACCGTAGCAAAAGTGCAGATAATTATGAAAGGCTCGAATTCCTTGGTGACAGCGTTTTGGGATTCGCCATGTCGTCCGAGCTTTTCAATCGATACCCGGATCTCTCTGAAGGTGAACTCACGCGCCTTCGCGCCAGCCTTGTTAAAAAGGAAACGTTGGCAGAGTTGGCCCGCGAACTTGAACTTGGCAGCTCCCTCAAGCTCGGAGAAGGCGAACTCAAGAGCGGGGGATACGATCGTGACTCCATCCTGGCGGATTCTCTGGAAGCGATATTTGGCGCCATATGCAAGGATTCATCGGTGCCAGATGCGGTGCGCGTCATATTGCATCTGTACCGCAAAAAACTCTCGGCCCTGAATCCTCAGTCCATTCCCAAAGACCCGAAAACACAGCTCCAGGAGTATCTGCAAAAGCACTCTTTGCCCACGCCCACTTATCTTGTCCGGGAGATCACGGGCGAACCACATAATCAGAATTTCATTGTCGAATGCCACGTAACGATGCTGGATCAACCGGTGCGGGGGGAGGGAAACAGTCGACGCCATGCCGAGCAACAGGCGGCAGCCCACGCTTTGGATTTGCTCGGCAAAGGTTGATACTGATTTGACCACACGCAGCGGTACGGTAACGCTCGCAGGACGTCCGAACGTGGGGAAATCCACACTGCTGAACCGCCTTGTCGGCCAGAAAATCAGCATTACCTCTGCTCGCGCCCAGACTACACGTCATCGTCTGCTGGGCATCAAGACTATCGAGCACGCCCAGATTGTTTATGTGGATACACCCGGCTTGCACACGGATAATAAGGGCGTTATGAACCGCTATATGAATCGCGTGGCCGCCGCCAGCCTGCAGGACGTGGACTGCGTAGTACTGTTGATTGCTGCAAACGGCTGGACACGGGCGGATGAATATCCCTTGAAACTGGCGATCTCCCCAGGTATCCCCGTGATTCTTGCCATCAACAAAATTGACCAACTGAAGGACCGCGCCAAATTGCTTCCGCTCATGGAAATGTCCAGCCGCAAAGCTGGCTTCGCCGAGATCGTGCCTGTCTCCGCGCGTACCGGCGCCAATACCGATGATCTGGAGAAATCCATACTCAAACACTTACCGGAGCAACCATTTCTTTATCCCGCGGATCAGGTATCCGACCGTGGTGAGCGTTTTCATGCCGCGGAACTTATACGCGAGCAGATATTTCGCGGATTCCGACAGGAAATCCCTTATGTCTCGGCAGTGAGAATCGAGCAATTCAGGCGCGCCAAGGGCGTATTCAATATCGAGGCAACGATCTGGGTGGAAAAAGAAGGGCAGAAACCGATTCTGATCGGTAAAGACGGCCAGCAGCTGAAGAACATCGGCACCCGCGCGCGACTGGCGATGCAGAAACAATTTGCTGCCAAGGTACATCTTCATTTGTGGGTGAAAGTGCGAAAAGGATGGTCAGACAGCGAAACGGCATTGCGCAGCCTGGGCTATGCCGACGAGGATTGAACGATGCGTTATCACCAGCAATCCGCCTTTATTTTGCACCAGCATAACTACAGCGAGACGAGTCTGCTCCTCGAAGTCTTCACGTCTGCCCACGGGCGTATCGGCCTGATCGCCAAGGGCGCACGCCGTCCCAGCAGTCGTCTGCGTGGTGTCCTTAAACCGTTCCAGCGTTTGTTGATCAGCTGGAGTGGGAAAAGCGAGCTTGGCGTGCTGATGGGAGCAGAGACGGATGGTCCGGATTTGGCCTTGGAAGGCCCCACGCTCTATTGCGGGTTTTACATGAATGAAATCTTGTTGCGCCTGTTGCATCGCCATGATTCACACAGTGCGCTTTTTGAGGCCTATGATTCGGCGCTCAGGAATCTGCGACTAGCTACCTCCAACGAACCGATGCTTCGGATTTTTGAAAAACACCTGTTGAGGGAACTGGGATATGGACTTGTCCTGGATCAGGACATAGAAGACAGGATGCCGGTCGATCCCGAGGCCATGTATGATTATGTCCTCGACCGTGGCCCTGTCCGTTTGGTGCATCCGGAGTTGAATATCCCCACAGTAGGAATACGCGTGCGCGGCGCCAGCTTGCTGGCGCTGGCACAGGAATCCTTCAACGATCCAGCAGCGCTACGCGATGCCAAGGCGCTCATGCGTGCCGCTCTGTCACGGCATCTAGGAGACAAACCGTTGAATACCCGCAAGCTATTCCGCCATGTTTTACCCCTGAATGTCGTGGAGCCAGAAGTTGATAAAACTGGGCGTTAACATCGACCACGTCGCGACGTTGCGTCAGGCCCGCGGTACGCGTTATCCGGATCCTATCCAGGCGGCAGCGGAAGCGGAAAAAGCCGGTGCCGATGCCATCACGCTGCACCTGCGCGAGGATCGACGGCATATCCAGGATGCGGATGTCGAAAAGCTGCGCCAACTCATTCAAACGCGCATGAACCTGGAAATGGCGGTGGCTGATGAAATCGTGGCGTTTGCCTGCCGTGTTCGTCCGCACGAATGCTGCCTTGTGCCCGAGCGACGGCAGGAACTGACCACCGAGGGCGGGCTGGACGTCGTGGGCGGATTTGAAAAAATCAGTCAAGCTTGCGCCAGATTGGCCATGGCCGGTGTCCGGGTTTCGCTATTTGTGGACGCCGATCCCGGACAGATCGAGGCAGCGGCACGGACCGGCGCGCCGGTCATCGAGATTCATACTGGACACTATGCTGACGCGGAACCCGGAAACGCGGTCCGGCAAGAACTGGCGCGCATTGAACAAGCGGTGCAACAGGGACGGTCCCTGAAGTTACAGATCAATGCCGGGCATGGACTTCATTACGGCAACGTTCGGCCCATTGCCGCCATTCCGGGAATATCAGAACTGAACATCGGCCATGCCATTATCGCGCGTGCGCTTTTCACAGGACTTAGCGAGGCGGTTCGTGAGATGAAACGACTTATGCTGGATGCGGCGAAACGATGATATACGGGATTGGCACCGACATTGTGCGGGTCGCGCGCATGCAGCAGGATATCGATCGATTTGGCGAGCGGTTTGCTGAACGTATTCTGACTGCCGGTGAATTACAGGAGTACCGGCAGAATGCCAACAAGGCCGGATTTCTGGCACGCCGCTTCGCCGCCAAAGAAGCCGCTGCCAAGGCGCTGGGCACGGGATTCAGCCAGGGTGTGCTAATACGTGACATCGAGGTGATGCACGATCCGCAAGGGAAACCCGTATTGTTGTTCAGTGGTCGGGCAAAGCTATTCATGCAGGAGAAGGGTATCGTTGTTTCCCACATCAGCTTGGCGGACGAACAGGATCACGCCGTGGCATTTGTCACACTCGAAATCAAATAATCGGTTTTGTGTCTCATTGAGTATCTGAATTTGCGGTACGATAGTCCGTTCACGGAATCGGCCATGCGGCGCAAACTCGAAAGACGCGGTTACCGTGTTACACGTTATGATTGCTCTCCCGGCACATATTTCCCTCCGAACAGACATGACGTAGAAAAGATAGATTCAGTCATCT
>DATCZH010000078.1:0-3624 GCA_036526015.1 Sulfuricaulis sp. | reverse complement strand
AATTGCCACGCCGCCAGTTCTCGCGTATTCAGCGCAGCGGCATCGCCTTCGTGTGCGCCGGCATTCCGGCCATGCATTTTTTCACGAATGGGCAAATACCATTTAAGCCGCCTACCAGTGTTGCCCGACACGAGGCCGACGATGACCGTGTCATTCTCCCGTCGCATATCGAAGAGGAAATTACCCGGGAAGTGCGCGCAGAAGAGGAGGAATTCATCGAGCTTGAAGAGCCGGTGAAGGTAGGACCGATGCCGCAGACGGCACCGCGCGAGGTTTCCGTGGCTTCCGGCGAAGGATTTCGTGTTGATCGCTGGCAAATCAAAGACGCCGCGCCCAAGGGCCTGCAGCTGGCGCGCTTTGGCACTTCGCACACCTACGTGCGCGTGGGCGATGCCGTCGGCATTCAGCAGATGGACGAGATCGGACGCTGGAGTGTTGGCGTGGTGCGCTGGATGAAAAGCCCCGAGTCCGGCAGCCTGGAAATGGGCGTGGAGCTGCTCGCCTCCGGCGCCAAGCCGGTAGCCGTGGCACCAGTACCGCGCGCGGGCGCCGCCGATTATCAGCCGGCGCTGTTGCTACCGGCCATCGAGCCCCTGCGCCGGCCGGCCACGCTGCTGCTGCCTCGCGGCGTTTTCGCGCCCGGCGCGAATATTTTGCTGGCAGAGGATGCCGACGAATTCCGCACCGTGCGCCTGTTGCAGCGGCTGGAATATTCCAATGTTTTCGAGCTGATGGTCTTTGCCGACGTTGATCCGGAGCATGCTCGCGGATAAGCGCGTTCGTAAAAGCCTGGGTCTTTTACCAGGATTCTTAGGATACTCTCATTCAATCAGCAAGATTAGGCACCGCAAAGGTGTTTTTTTACCCGAATACTCGAGCATTTAATTATAGTTAGGCAGCAGACCGAGCGCTAACGAGCCATATGCCTTACTGATGAATCCAGCCTACGCCCAGACACTCCGCGAGTTACTGCGGACACAACCAGTAGCTTCTCTTGGAACACTTCACAAGGGCCAGCCGTATGTTTCCATGGTGCCCTTCGCCATTCTTCCTGGCGGCTCAGGTTTCGTCATTCATGTCAGTCAACTCGCAACCCACACAAAGGACATGCTGTTAAGTCCACATGTGAGTTTACTGATCGTCGCGCCGCCAACACCCGAAGTCCCCGCCCAAGCATTGGCTCGGGTCACGATACAAGGTCAGGCTGTGTCTTACACCGACGCCACCCAAGGCCACGCCGAGGCAAAAGCCGCTTACCTGTCAAGGTTTCCTCAGAGCGCCGAATTGTTTACCTTTTCCGACTTCTCATTGTTCGCAATATTGCCGAACTCAATTCGGTTCATCGGTGGATTTGCTCAGGCCACAACAATCTCGCCGGAAGTTCTCGCCAACGTGCTGAGCGAAGGATAAGAGCAATGCTGCCTAATCCCCCCGCTGAACTCGAATGTTATATTTGAACCCTGCGGCTATCCAGTATCCAGAATTATTTCCAGATTCAAATTAAATAACAATTCTCCTCGCATGCGTGTTCATGGTTTGTTCTGAGTGCTGGCAGTGATGGCGGTGGCGCAGTTGGTGTTGAAGCCAAAGCAGCGTTCAACTCCGATTGCATCTGGTGAAATTCTGAGCTTAGCTACTTCCTTCATGTCGGGATTGGAGTAAGCTAATCTCGACTATCTGGTTGATGGATTAATCGTCGTGGCTTTAACGGCTTCGATGGATCATGGATGGCAAAATAATATTGTCATATCCCATCTTTAAGGAAGGAGAACAGTCATGGCTGACCTCCCGCTGAACGAACCGGCAAACCTCTCCCGTCGCCGCCTGTTGCAGGCCACCGGCCTTGCCGTCGGCGCGCTGGCGCTGCCTTCGCTATTTCAAGGGGCAGTGGCACAGGCCGCACCGTCGAACATCATTCTGCGCGCGATCCCGAAGACCGGCGAAAAAATCCCGGCCATTGGGCTTGGCACGTTCTTGACCTTTGACATCAAGCCCGGCCAGCCGCGTGACCACCTGCGCGAGATCCTGAAGCGTTTTTACGAAGGGGGAGGGCGCGTGATTGACACCTCGCCGCTTTATGGGATGTCGGAGGTGAGTGTTGGTGATTTCGCCACTTCGCTTGGCATCACGCGCGATCTCTTCATCACCAACAAGACCTGGGCGACAGGCCAGTGGTTAGGCGATGACAGTCAGGCGCTGTCGCAGTTGCAACAATCAATGGAGCGGCTGTGGCGCGACAAGATCGACGTCATGCAATGCCACAGCCTAGTGAACGTGCCGGTAATTGTGAAGATCTTCAAGGAATGGAAGAAGGAAGGACGCATCCGCTTTTTCGGTGTTACACATCATGAACTGCCATATTTCGCCCCGTTGGCGCAATGGGTCGAGAAAGGCGAGCTCGATTTTGTGCAGGTTCATTATTCGATCCATACACGTCTGGCCGAGGAACGCATCCTGCCGGCAGCATTGGACAAAGGCGTGGCGGTGCTGGTTAACATGCCGTTCGAGAAGGCACGTTTGTTCAAGATAGTCGAGAATCAGCCACTGCCGGGTTTCGCCAAGGAAATCGGTTGCAAGAACTGGGCGCAGTTTTTCCTCAAGTGGGTGATCTCGCACCCGGCAATAACCGCAGCTATTCCCGCGACCACCAACCCCGATCATCAGTCGGAAAATATCGGTGCACTGCGCGGCCCGTTGCCGGATCAGGCGATGCGGACACGCATGGTGAAGCATATGGAAACCATTCCTGGCTTCGACAAACTCGCGGAGATGCCACCTTATCCGGGCAAGACATTCGTCGGCGTGGTCAAGCGCTAACCGCCTGCTGACAATTTAAAGTCAGCGCGCTTTGGTGCAGGGGTAACTTAGCGGCGTAACCCATCCGTCAGATGCGGCTGGATGCGGCGCAGCATTTCAGCGTGGATTTTCGGATTGCCGGCGATGATGTTTCCGCTCTCGAGAAAATCCTGGCCCCCGGCAAAATCACTGACCATCCCACCGGCCTCTTGCACGAGCAGCGCCCCGGCTGCCATGTCCCAGGCATTCAGCCCGATTTCCCAGAAACCTTCGTAGCGTCCGCAGGCGACATAGGCGAGATCGAGCGAAGCCGACCCGGGGCGGCGGATACCGCTGGTGCTCAGCATAAATTCTTTCAGCGTGCCAATCCACGCCTCCATATGCTCATGGGAACGAAACGGGAACCCGGCCCCGAGTAGTGCGTATTCCAGCTCATGGATGCGGCTGACGCGAATTCGGCGGTCATTCATTTGCGCGCCGCTGCCGCGCGAGGCAGTGAAGAGCTCATTGTGCGAGGGATCGAATATCACCGCCTGATCCAGCCGGTCTTTATGTCTGAGGGCGATGGAAACGGCGAATTGGGGAAAGCCATGCAGGAAATTGGTGGTGCCATCGAGCGGGTCGATGATCCATACAAAATCATCCCCGACATGTGCGCCGGTCTCCTCGCCGAGAATGCCGTGATTCGGATAGGCCGCGCGCAGAACGCGAATGATTTCCTCTTCCGCCATCCGGTCCACTTCGCTGACATAATCCTTGAGCCCCTTGCTCTCGACCGTCAGGCGTTCCAGCCGATCGGCATGGCGCATGATGATACTGCCCGCATTG
>DATCZH010000077.1:0-4604 GCA_036526015.1 Sulfuricaulis sp. | reverse complement strand
TCATGCGCAATGGTTAACTAGATTACCACCAAGTTGTCACGGTGGATCAATTCAGGCTCATCGACATATCCAAGAATGGATTCAATCTTGTCGCTGGCCTTGCCGATGATGCGCACGGCCTCTTCGGAGCTGTAATTCACCAACCCGCGCGCCACTTCGCGTCCCCCGGGGTCGAGGCAGGATACGATTTCACCGCGCGTAAATGCGCCCTCGACGGCCTGCACGCCGACGGGGAGCAGGCTCTTGCCCCCTTCACGGATGACTTTAACCGCGCCCGCATCAAGCTTGAGTTTTCCCGTCACCTGGGCCTGGCCGGCGAGCCACTGCTTGCGTGCCGCCACGCGCCCCTGCGCCGCGTGCAGATAGGTGCCGATCGCCTCACCCGCAAGCACACGTGCGATGACATCGAACTCACGCCCCGAGGCGATCACGGTGGCAGCACCCGAGCGTGCTGCTTTTTCCGCCGCGAGCAACTTGGAGCGCATACCACCACGCCCCAGCACGCCAGATTCCCCGGCCATGGAAAGCAGATGTGGGTCACCGGCCGTGCCTTCGGACAGGAGTTTCGCTTGTGGGTCCCGGCGCGGATCGCGTTCATAGAGTCCATGCTGATCGGTGAGGATCAGCAACAAATCCGCTTCAATAAGGTTGGCCACCAGCGCCGCCAGAGTATCGTTGTCGCCGAACCGGATTTCTTCCGTGGCCACCGTGTCGTTCTCGTTCACTACCGGAATAACGCCGAAGCCCAATAGAGTACGCAGTGTGGTGCGACTGTTGAGATAGCGCTTGCGATTAGTGAGATCATCATGGGTCAGCAGTACCTGGGCGGTGTGCAGGCCATGACGCTGGAATGCGGATTCGTATATCTGGACCAGGTTCATTTGCCCCACGGCCGCCATCGCCTGCAATTCGTGCAGCGCGTGTGGGCGCAGTTTTCGGCCCAGCCGCTGCATGCCGGCAGCCACCGCCCCGGAACTCACCAGCACCACTTCAATACCGCGGCTTCGCAGTTGTGACAACTGCGCGCCCCAATCCTGAATACCCTCGGTATTGAGCCCTTGCCCATCACGCGTCAACAGAGCGCTGCCAATTTTTACCACGATACGCCGCTTGCCTTTCAGCGTTTCGCGCAGATTCGAGTTCATGTTCAATGTCCGTCTTGTTTGTCTGACTTTTTCCTGCGCTGCTCCAGGTAACGCATAAGATCCTTGGTCAACTCGCCACAGCCCTCGCCGCGAATGGCGGAGATTTTATACGCCGGGCGTTTCCATTTCAGCTTCTTGAGCAGACCCCTGACGGTCTGCTCGCGCACGTCTTCAGGTAAGAGATCCATTTTATTCAACACCAACCATCGCTCCCGTTTAGCAAGCAGTGGACTAAATTTTTTCAGCTCCGCCTCAATAGCCTTGACCCCTACCGCCGGATCCATGTCCGGCTCCAATGGTGACATGTCCACCAGATGCAACAGGACACGCGTGCGCGACAGGTGCCGCAGGAACTGATGCCCCAAGCCAGCGCCTTCGGCCGCGCCCTCGATAAGCCCGGGAATGTCAGCCATCACGAAACTGCGGAGTTCACCGACGCGCACCACGCCCAGATGCGGATGCAGGGTGGTGAAAGGGTAGTCCGCCACCTTGGGGCGTGCTTGGGATACCGCCCGCAACAAAGTCGACTTGCCGGCATTGGGCAGACCAAGCAAACCAACATCGGCCAGCACCTGCAGTTCCAGCGCCAACTCGCGTTGTTCACCAGGCTTGCCGGGTGTTGTCCGCCGCGGAGTGCGGTTGGTACTCGACTTGAAACGTGTATTGCCGAGACCTCCCTTGCCCCCGTGAGCCACAATCAGTGACTCACCATGGCGAGTGATCTCGCCGATCAATTCCTCGGCCTCGGCATCCACCACGCGGGTTCCGAGGGGAACCTGTATATAAAGATCCTTCCCGGATTTTCCGGTGCAATTGGAACCACTCCCCTTGGCACCCTTCTCGGCGCGAAACACGCGGGTATGCCGGAAATCGGCGAGCGTATTGAGACCTTCCTGCCCGATCAGATAAATGCTCCCGCCATGGCCCCCGTCGCCGCCATCCGGTCCGCCGCGCGGGATAAATTTCTCGCGCCGAAACGAAAGCGCGCCGTTACCGCCGGCGCCTGCTTCCACGCGGATGGTCGCTTCGTCAACAAATTTCATATAAACAATATTCCAAAATAAAAAACCCCGCCGTGTTGCCAGGGCGGGGTTTTGCGACGCGTGCGTAAGCGGGTCAGCCCGGGATGATGCTTATCGTTCTGCGATTACGCGGGCCCTTAATGTCAAACTGCACCCGGCCATTGGTTTTGGCGTACAGCGTATCGTCTTTTCCAATTCCGACATTGGGGCCCGGATGAAATTCAGTGCCGCGCTGGCGCACGAGAATGTTGCCTGCCAGTACCTGTTCGCCGGCATAGCGCTTGACGCCCAAACGCTGCGCATGGGAATCCCGACCGTTGCGCGAGCTGCCGCCTGCTTTCTTGTGTGCCATGAAAAATCTCTCTGTTACTTGATCCCGGTGATTTCCAGTTCAGTATAGTACTGCCGATGACCGGTAGTCTTGCGATAGTGCTTACGCCGGCGCATCTTGAACACTTTGATCTTGTCCGCCCGGCCGTGGCTCTTGACCGTGGCCGTCACGCTCGCCCCTTCAAGGACAGGATTGCCAACGCGCGCGCCCTGATCGTCGCTGACCATGAGCACCGGATTGAGGTCCACGGATTGGCCTTCCGCGGCTTCCAGCTTTTCCACCCGGATGACATCACCGGGCGCGACCCGGTATTGCTTGCCCCCGTTCTGAATCACCGCGTACATGAATTCAACTCCTGAATGCCCCGTGGGGCTTGAAAAGGCGGAGGTAACCCGCTAAAAGGCCGGCAATTCTAACGACAGGACCGCGGCAGGTCAAACGGCTTGACGGGCGGAAACCCAGCCCCTAGCATGCCGGCCCGGACCTCACCAACCCTTCATTTTCATGGATTACGAAGCCATCAAGGCCCTGGTCCGGGACGATCTTCAGGCCGTGGACCGCGAGATCGAGGCCCGGCTCCAGTCCGACGTCGCCCTCATCAACCAGATGGGCTCCTACATCGTCCAAAGCGGCGGCAAGCGGCTGCGCCCCGTTCTGATTTTACTGGGCAGCCGGGCTTTTGGATACCAGGGCCACGACCATATCCGCCTGGCCGCCATTATCGAATTCATTCATACCGCCACCCTGCTGCACGACGACGTGGTGGATGCCTCGGAACTGCGCCGGGGCCACACCACGGCCAATACTATCTGGGGCAACGAAGCCAGCGTGCTGGTCGGCGACTTTCTCTATTCGCGGGCCTTCGAGATGATGGTCGAGGTCGGCAGCATGCGTGTGATGGAAATATTGGCGCACACAACCAACACCATCGCCAAAGGCGAGGTGATGCAATTGCTCAATTGCCACGATCCGGAGACCACCGAGGAGCGGTACATCGAAGTCATCCGCAATAAGACCGCCAAACTGTTTGAGGCGGCAGCGCAGCTTTCGGCCGTGATCAGCGGGCAACACCGGCAGATCGAGGAGGACATGGCGACGTTTGGCATACATATCGGCACGGCGTTTCAGTTAGTGGACGATGCGCTCGACTACGGGCGGGAAAATCACGATCTCGGGAAAAACATCGGGGATGACCTCGCCGAGGGTAAACCCACCTTGCCGTTAATCTATACGCTGCGAAAGGGGAATAACCGCCAGCGCGATTTGATTCGCACCGCCATCGAGGAAGGTGGCCTGGACCAGATGGAAGAGGTCATGGATGCCATTGAATCAACAGGTTCCATCACGTACACTGCGCGCCGGGCTGAAGACGAGGCCGCCCGAGCCACGGCAGCCTTGGCCGGCATACCGGATTCGCCCTTCAAACAAGCGCTTCTCGATCTGGCCCATTTTTCCGCCCACCGCAGTTATTAGGTATCACCAGTCACATCGGGGTGTAGCTCAGCCTGGTAGAGCACTTGCTTCGGGAGCAAGGGGCCGGAGGTTCAAATCCTCTCACCCCGACCAGTCAACATGTCGCCCGCGGAATGGATATCGAAGCCAGTTTTAACTTCTTACACTTCCCAATCTTCTGACGGGGCATCTGCATGGGCCAATTGCTGCGCATAATCATAATCCTCATCGGGGTGTGGCTGGTCTTGACGATTATCAAACGCGCCCTGGCTTCGCGACGAAAATCCCGGCCTGATCAGACGTCCATCCCCAAAATGGTTGCCTGCGATGTTTGCGGAACGCATGTCCCCGAATCCGAGGCTATTCGTGAAGACGGCAGGCATTATTGCAGCGAAGCGCACCGAAAAGAGGCGCGCGGCTGACACAATTTAGGAGTGACATTCTTAGACTCGCCACATCCTATGGTTCGTCCCTTCGGGGCGCGCTAAAGCACGTCAAATTGTAACTGACAAATTTTGACACCCCCCCAATCTGTGCTATTTCCATAAGGTATGACAGCCATGGATAGCGTCCTTCCCCGCGCGGGGCAGAGCCGGGCAGAAGGGCAGGCCGCCGTTGCCACCCAGAACTGGAAGCTCCTCGAATACTTCAATT
>DATCZH010000076.1:0-9446 GCA_036526015.1 Sulfuricaulis sp. | reverse complement strand
GCCGTCCCCCAGGATCCAGCGCCCAAGACAACCACGCTTTTATCTTCTCCAGATAACATCCTTTTATCATCTCCATTTGAGTAATCTGAAAAAAGCGGATATAGCCGCTGGAGAAAATAATCACTGCCTTCGTCGTATTCTGCTTTTCGCTAGAAAAGAAATCTGAGAATTACTGATCAATTGATATTTTGCTGTTTCGTTCGGGCTGCCAGTTTCTGTTCGTACAATGCCTCGAAATTGATCGGGGTGATCAGCATTTGAGGAAAACCACCTTTTTCGACAAGGTTATTCATGGCCTCACGTGCAAAGGGCAACAGGACATAGGCGCAATTGATTTCCAAAGCGCGCTGTAACATCGCTTCGTTAAGTCCGCTGAGGCGAAAAATGCCTGCCTGTTTAATTTCCACAAGAAAAATATTGTTGGCATCGCGTTTGGCCGTAGCGGTGACTGTCAACACTACTTCATGCAATCCTTCTTCTGCCGCCAGGGCACCGTGATCTATGCCAAGTTGCACGCCAATCTCCGCGGCCGCGTCCTGCGATTGGGAGAAAATCAAGGGTACACTGGGCGCTTCATAGGATACATCCTTGATATAAATTTTCTCTACGTTAAAAACGATATTCGCTTCCTTACCAGATTCCGCCATCTCACCCCCGCTTTACCTTATGAAAAATACATCACTCCAACAGTACATCCAGTTTCCCCGTGCGCTCCAAAACCGCCAGTTCTGCAAATCCTCCCACGTGGATGTCGTCAATGAAGATCTGTGGAAGGCTGGTCTGTCCCGCGCGAAGTGTCATCTCGTCACGGCGCACTGGATTTTCATCCACCATCGCTTTTTCGATCTCGACTCCTTTCGTCGCCAACAACCTCTCCGCCATTCGGCAATATGGGCAGAAGCGAGCACTGTAAATAAGGATTTTCGCCACCATCACTTTTCCACCGGGAGATTGTCCCGCTCCCAGCCCAGCAACCCCCCGGCGAGTGTGTATACCGTGGCAAATCCATGTTTGCGAAGAATGACCGCCCCCTTCAAGGAGCGGTTCCCGCTACGGCAGCTCACGATGATGGGCTTGTCTTTGTATTTCTGCAGATCGGGCAGCCGATTTTTCAGGGGTGAAAGGGGAAGGTTAACCGCATTCGGGATATGGCCGGCACTGAACTCTTTGGGTTCACACACATCGACCACGACGCCGTTTTCGCGGTTCAAGAGTTGCACTGTCTGCGCGGCATTGGCGTTTTTAATCCCGTACATCTGTTGACTGATGGGGCCGGACAGCAGGAGAAATAGAATCACGCCGAGCGCTACAAACAGATACCAATTTTCCACTACGAACTGTGTCATTTTTTAACTGTCTATCCCGCGAAGAGTAATGTTCATCATTTTACTAGTCCGAGTTCATGTAGATCATACAATCCCGGACGGCAGGATCGGCGGTTGGGTAAATTTCGAGAACTGGATGTTCTGACAGCCTGGTCACCGATGGCTTATGCTGCAAAAGGCTTCACGCAGAGAACTGATTAAGTGGAGGATTTTTTGATCTCCGATCCGGTAATAAACCTTGTTGGCGTCCTTGCGGGCGGCCAGAATTCCCTTGTCACGCAGGATGGAAAGATGCTGGGAAATGTTGCTTTGCGAGGTTCCGACTTGTTCGACGATATCTTGAACGCTGACTTCGGAGCTACCCCCCAAGATACAGAGGATTTTCAGGCGCAACGGGTGCGCCATGGCTTTCAGGGACCGGGAAGCAAGAAGAATGTCTTCTTCGTTGGTGATCAGAAAATCTTCTACTTTTTCTGCGGTAACGGTCATTTCAGTTTGGCCTCATAAAACGCCTGTTGCCCATATATTGCCAGCATTACATGGCAATCTACTGATATCTGAGCAAAAACATTATACAATATTATTAATTTTGAAAAGGCTGAATAATCGATATTGTAAGTTTTTCATTCATTTAAGCATGTCATTTATCCCTAAACCCTTGGTTCTCATCATTTTGGATGGCTGGGGCTACCGTCAGGAAACGCCGTACAACGCCATTGCGGCGGCGCGAAAACCCACCTGGGACAGGTTATGGAAGCGGTACCCTCACACCCTGATCCAAGCCTCGGAAGCTGCGGTGGGTCTGCCGTCCAGTCAAATGGGAAATTCGGAAGTCGGGCACCTCAATCTTGGTGCTGGCCGCGTTGTGTATCAGGAATACACACGGATCAATCGAGCGATCAGCACTGGGACATTTTTCACCAACAAAACGCTCACCGACACGGTTGATCTGGCAATCAAGACCGGCAAGACCGTGCACCTTATGGGGCTGCTTTCCCCCGGTGGCGTCCACAGCCACGAAGATCATATTCATGCCATAGTTGAGCTGGCGGGACAGCGCGGTGCCTCCCGGCTCTATCTGCACGCAATTCTCGACGGCCGTGACACGCCGCCGCAAAGTGCGACGGCCTCGATCAAGGCCATGCAGGAGAAATTCACTTCTCTGAAACACGGACGCTTCGCCTCGATCATCGGCCGCCATTTCGCCATGGACCGTGATCACCGCTGGCCGCGCATCCAGGCGGCCTATGACCTGATGACACAGGGCAAGGCTGAATTCAGTGCCCCCACCGCGCTGGAGGCGCTGGAGATGGCCTATGCCCGCGGTGAAACCGATGAATTCGTGAAGGCCACGGCCATTTTGCCGCTGGGCGAGGAACCGGCACGTATATCCGATGGCGATGTTGTGATCTTCATGAATTTCCGTTCCGATCGCGCACGCCAAATTACGCGCCCCTTCATCGAGAAAAATTTCGATGCCTTCCAGCGTGAGGTCGTTCCCAAGCTCGGCGCCTTCGTGAGCCTGACCGAATACAATTCTGAATTTCACGTCCCGGTCGCCTTCCCCCCGGAACGCCTGCGTAACGTGATGGGCTCCTATCTGGCCAGCTTGGGCCGGCACCAGCTGCGTATTGCCGAGACGGAAAAATACGCCCATGTGACCTTCTTTTTCAACGGCGGCGTCGAAACCCCGTTCGAGTTCGAGGACCGTTTGTTAATTCCCTCGCCAACGGATGTTTCCACCTACAACCTCAAGCCTGAAATGAGCGCGCCACGTCTTACCGAGGAAGTGGTCAAGGCCATACACTCCGGGCGTTATGACGTGATCATCTGCAATTTCGCCAATCCCGACATGGTGGGCCATTCCGGTGATTTTGACGCCACCGTGAAAGCCATCGAGGCCGTGGATCAGTGTCTCGGGAACATATACAAAGCCATCAAGGAATGCCGTGGCGAGATGTTAATCACCGCCGATCACGGCAATGCCGAACAGATGTTTGACCTCGAGACCGGCCAGCCACATACGGCACACACCACCAATCCGGTGCCATTCCTTTATATTGGCCGCCCCGCGACGCTGGCGCCAAGCGGCGCACTCGAGGATATCGCCCCGACCATGCTCTACCTGCTGGGCCTGTCCGTGCCGACCGAGATGACTGGACATCCGTTAATTACCCTGCAAAGCGCACAGCCGGCAACCGCAGAAGGCCGCGCCTGACGGAAACGGTGCTTTCTCGTCGCTTATTCACGAGGCCTCTCAAGAGAAACCGCCTCCTGTCCGGATTCGCTCTCCTGGGGACGGGCCTATGCCTGTGTACGATCTTAAGCGCACTGTTGAATCCGGTTTTCGCGGCCAAGTCAGAAGACGGCGACGAAGAACGGCTAAAAAAACTGCGCGTGCGTATCGAGTCGCTTCAGGAAAAGCTCAATGAAACACGCGGACGACGAGATGATGTGCGCGAGGAAGTTCGCGGTCTCGAGCGTCGCATCGGGAGCCTGCTGTACAGCCTGCGCAAAACTGATATCGAACTGCGTTCAAATGAAAAAAAGCTGAAGAATCTCGTGGCACGCGCCGAACAGGAACGTGGCCATCTGAATGCTCATCGACAGCAGTTGTCGCGACAGATTTACACGGCCTACCTCATGGGTCGCCAGGAATACCCCAAGCTGCTGCTGAACCAGCAAGATCCGGCGCAGGTCTCACGAGTTGTCACGTATTACCAATATCTCAACCGTGCACGAACCGAACGAATCGATCAGATCCAGACGGGCCTGGTGAAACTTGAAACACTTGAGCAGGAAATTCTCGAACAACGCCGCACTCTGGAGAAATTGCGCACCAACCAGCACGAGCGAAAAGCAGCCCTCGAGGCCTCGCGCACGCGTCGAGGTGAGTTGCTCGCTAGCCTTGACCGCGAGGTGCGTGACCAGTCACGGGAGATTGACCGGTTGCGCGCGGATCAAAAACGCCTGGAGCAACTGGTGGAAGAACTGAAAACGGTTCTGTCCGATCCCACCCCGCGCCCACCGCCTGGCGCCAAGACATCTTTCGCCAAGCTCCGGGGACACCTGCCGTTGCCCACACGCGGCTCGATACTGGCGCGCTTTGGCGGAAGCAAAAACCTGGGGAATCTCAAGTGGCGCGGTCTTCTGATCGGCGGCCAGGAGGGGCAAAATGTCACTTCCGTGTATCGCGGACGCGTCGTGTTTGCCGACTGGTTACGGGGTTTTGGGCTACTCTTGATTCTGGACCATGGAGATGGCTATATGACGCTCTACGGCCACAATCAAAGCCTGCACAAGAGAGTTGGCGACTGGATCGAGGCCGGTGAAATCATTGCCAGCCTAGGCAATACCGGTGACATGACGCGACCGGGCCTGTATTTTGAAATTCGTCATAACGGAGAACCGCGCGATCCGCTGATTTGGTGCAAAGCCCGGTAGCTACAGCTTTTCCGCCGACCGCCGTATGACGGGCGGCCCATCTAACGGAGTACCATCTAAATGAAACTTGCAACACGCTATATTCTGGTCCTGTTCCTCGGGATGTTTGTGGGCGCTGCCCTCATCCTCGACATGGGTGTCTTGGCCGAGCGCGAACCAGGCAAAGCGGCTCTGGCGCCGCTGCCGCTAGACGAACTGCGCACTTTCACCGAGGTCTTCAGCCGTATCAAGGCCGACTACGTTGAACCCGTCGAGGACAAAAAACTTCTTCAAGACGCCGTCCAGGGGATGCTCTCGGGACTGGATCCGCATTCCGCCTACCTCGATTCGGAAAGTTTCCGCGATATGCGCGTGGAGACCGAAGGCCAGTTCGGTGGGCTGGGAATTGAAGTCACCATGGAGAACGGTTTTGTCAAAGTCGTCTCGCCGATCGAAGACACCCCCGCCGCGCGCTCCGGCGTCAAGCCTGGCGATCTGATCATCCGGCTCGACGAAAAAGCTGTCAAAGGCATGACGCTGACCGAGGCAGTGCGAGTCATGCGTGGCAAGCCGGGAACTGATATCACGCTGACCATCGTGCGTGAAGGGTCCACCAAACCCCTCAAGCTCACGCTCACGCGTGCCATCATCAAGATTCAGAGCGTGAAAAGTCGCGTGCTCGAGCCCGGTTTCGGCTACATCCGCATCACACAATTCCAGGCTGGCACTGAAAAGGGCCTCGCCGATGTAATTAAGAAGCTGGAGGTTGAAAACAAAGAGAAACTGCGAGGAATGGTGCTCGATCTACGCAACAATCCTGGCGGGGTACTCAACGCTGCCGTCGGCGTGAGCGACGCTTTCCTCGACAAGGGACTGATCGTCTACACCGAGGGTCGCGTGGCCGACTCCAAGATGAAATTGTCCGCTACGCCGGGCGATCTGCTGAACGGCGCGCCCATCGTGGTGCTGGTCAACGGCGGCTCGGCGTCTGCGTCGGAAATTGTCGCGGGAGCCCTGCAGGACCACAAGCGCGCTGTCATCATGGGCACGAAAAGTTTCGGCAAGGGATCGGTGCAGACCATCGTCCCGATCAGTAACGGCGCCGCACTCAAGATCACGACCGCGCGCTATTACACGCCGAACGGACGCTCGATCCAGGCTTCGGGAATCGTACCGGACATCGTCACGGAAGAAGCCAAAATTACCAAAAGCGAAGCCAGTGATCGGCTGAGAGAAGCCGATTTGGCGCGCCATTTGGAGAATGGCGAAGTGACTTCTTTGCCGAAAGAAGATCCGAAAAAGAAAATAAAGAAAGACGATAAGAAGAATAATGAAACCGGTAAATCACCGGCGACGGAAGATTATCAACTGCAGGAAGCGCTGAATCTTCTCAAGGGCATCAGCTTCTTCAGGGCTCAAAGCAACTGCCGGGAGCGATCATGGCGACGGTCCTGGTTCCCCTGGCGCAAGGCATGGAAGAACTGGAGGCCGTCACCATCATCGATTTGCTGCGGCGTGCCGGCATCGAAGTGGTCACAGCAGGTCTGGATGCCAACCCGGTTGAAGGCAGCCGTGGCACGGTCGTGATTCCTGATACCACGCTCGATTTCGCGCTTGAACGCCAATACGACATGGTCGTGCTCCCGGGTGGATTGCCCGGGGCCACAAACCTTGAAGCAGACTCACGTATAATTACGCTGGTGAAAAAAATGGCGAGCGAGGACCGGTTTACTGCCGCCATCTGTGCAGCGCCTAAAGTTCTGGCCCGCGCCGGTGTGCTGGAGGGTAAACGGGCTACATCTTATCCCGGTGCGTTGGATCCGGCGCAATGGCCACAGGTCCGTCAGGAAAACCGCGCCGTGGTCACCGACGGCAAAGTCATCACCTCGCGTGGTCCGGGTACAGCCATGGATTTTGCATTGGAGCTGATTAGATCGCTGGCCGGCCAAAACAAGCGCAACCAGGTGGAAGCCGGCTTACAGCGCGGATAATAAAATATCGTTACTTGAAGCCGAAACGCGTGCCAAACAGGATGCGGCTGCGCTCAAGACTGTAGGGATCCAGACTGCTGCTGGAACTCTCTCCTAAACCGTAGCTGGCCTCCGCCTGGAGACTGAAATCGCGTTGTATCTGCCATTTCCAACCCGCGGAGAGCAATGAGCGGTCGCCACTACGCTGCGTATTGAACAGCGTCTCATCGGTGGTATCAAACTGGCTGCGCTGCATCTTGAATGAAACGTAAGGGGTATGCGACTGAAACAGAGTCAGACTGCCGCCAACCGTAAAGCCGTAATAGCGACGACCCAGATGCCGGTAAATTTCTTCCCGCGCCATTTCATCCCCGATAAAAACACTTCCGGTGATGCTCGGCCGAACAGCACTCGGCAATACACTGGTCCAAGAAAAGGCCGCGCGAGTATCGTACATGTCCGATGGTGAAGAAGGATAGGCAATCGTCCCTTCCCCATATTCAGCCGACACGGCAAAAGTATTCATCGCGTTCAGGCGATGCTGCCAGGCCACACCAAACATGTTGAGTCGCCCGGGTGAGGAATCTAGCTTGGATGAAAAACTGCTGGGCCGCGGACGGAATGATTCGAACTCGCCATAGAAACGGACGGTATTGGCTTCCAACTTGGGATCATTGTTATCCAGCGAATAACCTTCCCCCAGAGAAGTCTGCCAGGAATTGGAAAGGCTGACGCCAAAAGAGGTGTAATCCGCCGGATTCAGCGGCCGCACTTTTGGCACGCCCAGAGAACCAGCACCAGAAAAGGGGGCGTCATTGAACCAGGAAAGCTTCCCGGAAGGCGCGGACATAGCCGTCCCGACGACCATCATCAGGGCCGCGCCCGTCATCAGGGATTTAGAGAAAGTTCTCATGACACGATGAAGTCATTTCTGTATTCGATACATATTAGCATATTCCTGGCTATAGACCGAACTACCGTCGGTCACTGATTTCAGCGCGGCCAGCCGCGCAGCAGCGTGAAGGCACCCGCCGCGGCAAGCGCCCATCCCGCGACTCGCTTCCACGTCCACATGTCAGCAGGCGTAATATCCGTTCCGAGCCATAAAGCACTGGTAATCAGCAGACCGCTACCGGCAATGGCGTAATAGAGCCGACGCTGGTTGTGACGCATCTGAAGCAGTTGTTGTTCCAGTTCACGCACGCGCGCTTCCCGAGATGTGTCCATTTCGCTGATACGCCGCAGACTTTCATGCATTAACGTCGGCATTTGCGGGAGCATCGCCCACCATTTGGGGAATTCCTGGCGCAGGCTGTTCAGGAAGGCGCGTGGACCCATGTGCTCGCTCATCCAGCGTTCGAGAAAGGGCTTGGCGGTTTCCCATAAATCAAGATCGGGATAAAGCCGCCGGCCCAGGCCTTCAATGTTGAACAGCGTTTTTTGCAGCAGCACCAATTGGGGCTGGATTTCCATGTTGAAACGCCGTGCTGTCTGGAACAGGTGCAGCAGAAACCGGCCAAAGGAGATTTCCTTGATCGGCCGGGCAAATACCGGCTCGCAGACGGTGCGGATGGCCGCCTCGAATTCCACCAGGCGCGTGCCCGGCGGCACCCAGCCGGCACGCTGGTGGGCGTCGGCCACGGCATGGTAGTCGCGGTTGAAGAATGCCAGGAAGTTCTCGGCCAAATAACGCTTATCCTTCTCGCCAAGCGTGCCCATGATGCCGAAATCCACCGCCCGGTACTGCCCCTCGGGGGTGACAAAGATGTTTCCCGGGTGCATGTCGGCATGAAAAAACCCGTCGCGAAAGGCCTGCGTAAAGAATATCTCCACGCCATGGTGGGCCAGTTTGCGCATATCGATGCCAGCCGCCCTGAGGCCTTCGATGTTACTTATGGGGATGCCGTGAATGCGCTCGAGGACCATCACCGTGCGACGGGTCAGGTCCCAGTAGACCTTGGGCACATACAACAGATTCGAGCCCTCGAAATTGGCGCGCAGGCGGCTGGCATTCGCCGACTCCACCCGCAAGTCGAGTTCATCGTGGATGGTCTTGTTGAACTCATCCACGATCTCGACCGGACGCATCCGGCGCGTGTCTTCGACATAGCGCAGGGCCAACCGAGCCAGCAGATACAACAGACTCAAATCGCGTTCGATAACCTCATCGATGCCGGGGCGAAGCACCTTGACCGCCACCTCGGCACCGTCATGCAGCCGCGCGATATGCACCTGCGCCACCGATGCCGAGGCGACTGGCACGCGGTTGAATTCGCTGAAAAAGTTATCGAGCTTTCCTCCCAGGGCCTGCTCGATCAATCTGACCGACTCGTCGCCCGCAAACGGCGGTACGCGATCCTGCAGCTTCGCCAGCTCGTTGGCGATATCCTCGGGGAGCAGATCGGGACGGGTGGAAAGCATCTGGCCGAACTTGACAAAAACCGGTCCGAGCTCCTCCAGCGCCTCGCGCAGGCGAACGCCACGCGGGATATGGCGCCGCGCGAACAGCCGCCACGGGGCCAAACGCAGCAACAGGCGATACGGACGGAACAGATGCAGGGCGGTGACAAATTCGTCGAGATCGTGCCGCACAAATATCCGTGTGATGCGGAGCAACCGGCCTACCTGGCGCAATCGGGTCATCGCCGATTCTCGTTCAAACGCGCCAGGCGTTGTTCCAGGTTTTCCAGATCATGCTGCAGGGTTTCCACCGATTGCCGGAAGGCCA